>NZ_JAUBQM010000018.1:0-80508 GCF_036701245.1 Microcoleus sp. Pol14D4 | reverse complement strand
AATATGGCTCAAGCTCAACGACTTGCTGGCTTTGGTCTTAACACACTCAAGGAATTATTTAGAATGAAATAGCCCTGGTATTAAACCGCATATTGACTATTAGGGCATGGTGTAAAAATATGAACGGAATTATTAAGTTTTTAGATCATAATGGGATGCGTCCTATTATTGCTTTGGTTGTGATCGCTGGTGCTTTGGTTATCACTCTCAAAAGTGATAAAATTTGTGTGGTGCAAGTAGAATACCCCCCAGTTACTTCAAGAGCTGCTGGAACGCAACCCCAAATCATTTTTAGAGACAATCCTGTTTGCTCAAAGTATTTTGAAATAGCAGCATTGGTATTGGGTGGACTTCTAGGATTAACTGCACCAGATAAATCGAGCAGATATCAATCGGAAGATGAGGCAGCAAGAGAGCAGCAAACAAAATTCGAGAAAAACAAATCATAGAGGGATGATTGATTGATGAGCTGGTAGCTTGAGTTGATGCCTGGAAACCCAATCTCTTTTTCCACTCACAATCTTACCCATTTCCACCATTCCAATGCGATGATTGCACTAATAGCGATCGCCCATCACGCATAAAGAGCGATCGCCCCTCGCACCAAATAGCAAACACTGCGATGATTCTACGGAGTGCGATCGCGTGAGTAAAAAAAGATCGATCGCCCTATGGACAAAGATTTCTGCTAAGGTATAGCGCGTACTTAAATCAAACAGCCTACACTTGTGGAAAGAATTCCAAACGAGGCCCTAGTAGTTCGTGGCGGTCGAAATCGCCCAGAAGATATTAAACGCAGTACGGCAACTCACCCCAGCGGCATCACGGGAATTTCTGTAGAATGTGCAGTAGGATTATCTGTAGCAGAGTTAGCAGTGACAATCCCTCACGGACAAGTTGGTGTGACGACAGTAAGTGAGGTGCGATCGTCCGATGGAGATGTCATCCGTACTTCTGGCCGAAGTCCAAATCATGCAACATTAACGGGCTTAACACCAGAACAAGCAAGTCTGCTGCTGACACCAACGATTCCTAATCCATCACAACAATCATCCTGAGTAAACTAAAAATATGAAATATCCCAGAATCTTTGCAGATTTTCATAATGCGGATGAACAAGGTCGCCTTCGCCTAAATTGCGTTGGTACGATTGAAGATTTGAGTCGCCAAAATATTAAGTTGGAAGATGGTCAATTGCTAGCATTGTATGACGAAGAGTTAGAAGTCGATGGGATAGTGCAATATTCAGAAGAGGAAAGTCTTTGGGTTGCAGTAATTGATTGGAAGCAAATTAGGCAGGTAGAGGATATGCTTGTTCAAGCAACAGTCTAGTGCGAGTTCGCTCGCTAAATTCGGGTATCGAGTAAAAGTTTCATTCTAAAACTTCCCACAGTTCGGCGACAGGAGCAATTAAATCTCCTAATATTTCACCGCTTCCTTTCATTGTGCCAAACGCGGGGCGTGGGGTTTGGGTAGTGGCAGGATAGATAATCACTAATGGTTTCCCTTCATGGATGATGGTGAGGGGGGTTTTAGTACGTTCGACCTCTATAAATAGAGTCTGGAGGGTTTGGGGTAATTCAGTCGTGGTAATTTGTGCCATTTGTTGACTGCTCACAATCTTATTCTATTTCTACTATGATAATGCGAGGATTAGACGGAAAGCGATGCTTGAGTGAAAAAAGATCGATCGCCCCTCGCACCAAATACCAAACACTGCGATGATTGTACAGAGAGCGATCGCCACTTTCTTATACTCGGAAGGGTCAGGTTTTGCCGATAGTAAACCGGGTCGAGGTCAATAAGGGGCGATCGACACTCGTTATAATCAAAGTATCAATTCTCCACCAGATGCCGCGATGACCATCAAAGAACTCCTCATCCAAGAAATCGATAGCACCCCTGACGAACTACTTGCGGATCTTCTCAGTTTGGTACGATCGCTAAAATCCACTCCAAACCCCCAACTTAATACCTACGAACAACTGCTAGAGCGCATCGACTACCTAGAAGCCATCATCGGCATCCGCAAAGGACTCGAAAGCTTCGATCGAGGTGAAGGTATTCCAGCCGAGAGAGCCATGACAGCGCTACAGCAGCAGTTCAACATCCCTCCTCGTCTATGAGTTATCAAGTCCTAATCCAACCACCCGCCTTTCAAGAAATTGAAACCGCCTACCGTTGGATGTGCGATTATCTGAGTGCTGATACCGCAAATCAGTGGTACTACGACCTCCAAGATGCGATCGCATCTTTGCAACAGTTTCCTTACCGTTGCTCACTTGCACCCGAAGCTGCGATCATTGGTCGGGAAATTAGACAACTTTGGGTTGGTAAAGGAAGAACCTATCGGATTCTGTTTGTGGTGGAGGGCGATACCATTGCGATATTACATATTCGTCACCGCCGTCAAGCCCCTCTCGATACTGAATCGCCAGAGTAATCGCATCAAATAGTCAATAAAAATCGATCGCCCCTCGTCGCACCAAATACCAAACACTGCAATGATTCTACGGAGTGCGATCGCACATAATCATCATCCCTAATTTGCGATCGACCTCGCGCATCAATTCTCCACAAAGCATCCGGCTCAAATTCGTTATCTGCGTCCAAGCGCACAGTAGCATAGTCGCCCAATTCCACCCAGCAAACGTATAATTTGATTGTGTGGTTCGCCGTGACTTCTGAATCTTACCGATGATGCCACATAAAATATTTTTTCACTCTATTCAGTTAGCGATAAAAATTCAAGCAAACAGAGCATCGGGGGGGCGAGTTTTGCCGCACTAAACTCGCTCCTAATATCAAATTCTAACTAAATCCTTCCCTTAAACCTTCTGCTTCTTCCTTCGCGTCTTCGCGGTTCGTTTCTAACGCAAATACTCAATCCAAGCCGGCAAAACCTCCGACGAACCGTACCACTTCCCCGGAGAACGAGGCGAATGCCAAACCCCCTCCAAAACCAAATTTTCGGCCCCGTCCAAAACAGCAGCTTCCACCGGCGTAATTCCATCTCCCCAAGTTTCGCCCTTCCCCACAGTCAACTCGTAACTTTTATAAGCCAGCCAAGTTCCAAAACCCCGCTTGCCAAAAACAGCCTTCCCAGCAGCGCACACGTAGCGCACCTGCGGGTGAAAAGCCCCCGGATAGTGAATTTTGACAAAATCTAGATTTTTGCGCGTCCAGCGCTCTTGAGAGACGTGCGGCGTGCCTAAAGTGATTAAAGTATTCACACAGGGGTGAGCTTCCCACAAACCCGCGTCCTCAACCACGTCGCCGTGAATCGTGTAAGGCTTTTCGCCCAAATAGATGCGAGAAATCCAGCCGCCGGCGGAATGACCCACGAGATTGATCTGGGGAACGCCGTATTGCTGTAACATTTGTTTGACCGTGCGATCGAGCTGTCGCAAAATTGGCACCATCGACCGCCCGCCAAAAGTCGGCAACCAATCTCCCTTCCGCAGAGGCACTGTTACTGTTGGGAAACCTCGATCGACCAGAGACTTTTCTAATTCGCGATAGTCGGAAGCAGCAGCAAAATATCCTGGTAAAATCACGGTTGGTAATGGCATTGTCAATTTGAGATTTTAAATTTTAGATTTTAGATTTTGCGGCCGGAGTGCTACGATCTGTTTTTCAAGTTCAAAGACACTTGCCGAAGCATCCTTTGGATTGCTAACATCTGCCGCTCGTTAAACCTTTTGCTTAGGGAATATCTACTTCTATGGCTCGCGAGCCGATTCAAACATGGTATTTTACCCTAGTTGTCGTTCACTTAGAAGACCGTTTTCTACTGGTACAAGAGCGCAAGTACGAGCAGCAGTGGTATCTCCCAGCAGGGCGAGTGGAAAAAGGGGAAACTTTGCTGGAAGCTGCTATGCGTAATACCCGCGAGGAAGCGGGCATTTCCATCGTCGTTGAGGGAATTCTCCGGGTAGAGCATACAGTGATGCCTAAGGGTAATGTGCGCCTCCGAGTCATTTTTGTGGCTCGTCCGCAAGATAAGACGCCTCCCAAAAGCAAGCCGGATGAGCATACTTTGTGCGCGGGCTGGTATTCTCTCAAGGAATTAGATCAGTTGTCGTTGCGGGGAGAGGAAGTTCGAGAAATGTTTCAATATATGGCAAGCGGCGCTCCAATTTATCCTATCGACTTGCTCACCATCGAGGGAGCTCCTTTTAAAAATTACCGCTATCGCTGGTGAATCTGTCGATTTTAGATTTTAGACTTCGGCGTGAGTGCGATCGCCCTTACGATTTTAGATTTACTTGCAGCGCAGTGACTCAGGGAGCAGGAACTTTAATTTACAATTTTTAGAATCGACCCTGACGCTAGTGTCGCGGGCTTGTACTCATTTTGGGGCGGGGCCACCGAGGGGCTGCGGGCTGGACTGACAGCCACTCGATCAGTTTTTAGATGGCGTAACCGAATTGGAAACGCCGATCCATCAAACCTGTCGATCGTGTTTAATAAATTTGGTTCAGTTTCGGACCCATGAATTTTCATCAAGGTCGATCGGGCAACTTCGAGGGCGATCGTGCTAAAATCATACCTTTGAATTCCCAACCTCTCCTCATTAAAACGAATTCACACTCAATCACAACCACAACAATATAAATTACCAATCTCCCAATCTCCCAATCCCCCAATCTCCCAATCTCCCAATCTAAAATCTAACAATCTCCCAATCTCCCAATCTCCCAATCCCCCAATCTAAAATCTAACAATCTCCCAATCCCCCAATCCCCCAATCTAAAATCTAAAATCTAAAATCTAAAATTTAAATGACTGACTCTTCCTCCCTAGCCAACACCCTTTCCGAACCGCTGCGCCAGCCTTATTGGTGGGCAGCCCTAGCTTCTGTCAGCCTTCACGGAGTGCTCGGAGTAAGTGCCCCGACGCTCTCAAACATAATTTATGGTGGAAATTCTTCAAAAAATATTCCCGGTTCTGTAGGCTTGGTAGAACTAACTCCCGCAGAAGCCGGTCGCCTGCCACAAACCACACCACCGCGCGCGTCAAATAAGCCGTTTACGCCATTTTCGATCGCACCAGTTCCCCTTCGACCCGCGCCAAAGTTAGCCCCGCCCTTGCCCCCCCCACCTGATACCATCAACTTGCCCGCCATGCCGCCGGGAATGCCGCCTCCTGGATTCTTTTCCCCTCTCCCTCCTTCCCCTCTCCCGCCCTTCACGGCCCCAACAGCCCCGCCACCTCCCAAAACTCCATCCCCAACAGTCAGAGCCCCCTCGCAGCCAATACCCACTTTCGTCCCACCCGTACCTCCCAGCGGTTTCCTTTTCCCACCTTTACCTGGTAATTTCGATCGCAATATCCCGCCGCCACCATCGCTGCCAGAAGCGCCCCAGCTTCCCGGCGGCGGCTCGGAAGATGAAGCAGAGACGCTCAAAAAGATCATAGCCAGTAGAGGCGGACTCCCACTATTTCCAGACGGAGCTCCAGTCTTTACCCCGGAATTCCCAATTGGCAGGAATGTGGGACCCGATGGAGTACCAAAATTGACTCAAAAAGATCCCAATAAAAGGAATCTCATCGCAGAAACTCCCGAAGAAAGAATCAGGAGACAACAATTTGAAGATGGACAGCGACAGCTAGGACAGTCTGGCCAACCAGCTTCAAACTTACCCAGCGACAGAGAGACACAGCTTGCGGCTGCAAATACCTATGTTGCTTTGTTTGAGAAATTCAAAAAGGCTTATCCTGACTTGGAAATGACGGGCCCGACTCCTGTGAATGTCCCTTATCCCGTAACAGCTTGCTCGCAAAAACTCCAAGGAACAGCAGTTTTTGGAGCAGTTGTCAGCCCTCAAGGCTTGCTCAGGGCAGAGCCTCAGTCGATCGTCCCCACTGGTTACGGTATTCTCGATAATGCGGCTAAAATTGCGATTATTAGCCCTTCTCTAACATTTTCAGCAGCCAGCACGCACAAGCTTTACCAACTGGCTGTCGAGTTTAAGTACGACGAAAAAGTTTGCAGTGGCATTCCTGTCACCCCAACCAGGCCCAACCCACCAGGCCAGCAGCAGCCAGCGCCCGCCCCGACAGCGCCCAGGAGACCAACAGGCCAGCCGCCCTCCCCAGCGCCTACAGAAGTGAAACCGCAGTTTGAGAAGCCGCCGGCCCCCTCCACCAAACCGCAGCCCGGGGCCCAACCGTCGCCCTCGGTACCAAAGCCTGCAGCTCAACCGTCGCCCTCGCCTGAACCAAAACCAGCCGCGGAACAGTCACCTTCTCCTCAACCGCAACCCGCCGAAGAGTCCCCACAGCCGCAAGTGTCCCCATCTCCTGCCGCCGAAGAGTCCCCGCAGCCGCAAGTGTCCCCATCTCCTGCCACCGAAGAGTCCCCGCAGCCGCAAGTGTCCCCATCTCCTGCCGCTGAAGTGTCGCCCTCACCTGAAGCAGCGCCATCTCCTGCCGCTGAAGTGTCGCCATCTCCGACCCCGGAAGTGTCGCCGTCGCCGGAAGCTGCGCCATCTCCTGCAGCTACCGAAAATTAATTGGGCATAAGTAAGAGGCAATCGGGAATGGGTAATATCCAATCTGCTTGCTTCACTATTGTGAGTTAGTAGTTAGTAGGGTGCATCAGCTTGAATATTTGTTGCTTCTCAAACTAAGTTCTACTTGCTGACGCACCCTACTTTATCCACTAAGAATTAAGTTTTTTTGCGTCGGCCCTACCCGACTTTGGACGATTGAATTTTTGACGATAAAGCTAATTACCTATTCCCCTTAACCACTCAATTGTATTGAACTTTATACATTTGAAATAAGTCGCCGCTTTGCTTTTTTATTACCTTAGCGCCCGCAGCTTTAATCATTTTTTCCCAATCTTCTATGGTCTCTAAAAATACTTCGCCGGCTCGATAAGTTTCCAAAATTGCCCAATCTTCTGCTAAAGGAGCATCGGGGTTGAGGACATCAAAAACAAAATGACCGCCCGGTTTTAGTACCCGCTTTACTTCTCCCATGACAATACTCCAATAGTCTATGGGATAGTAACAGCTAAAGCCTGTAGCAAGGCATAAATCGAACTGAGCCTCCTCGTAATTTAACTGGTGAGCGGGAGCCCATTCTACGCCTTTGAACAGCTTAGAATTGAGCTGAGGGCCGCGAGCGTTTAAGGCGTCTCGCGCTGCGCTGCTGATTTCTTGACCGTAAAAATATGCCTCCCACTCCCGCCAAGGGTAGATCAGAAAGCTGACTCCGCAGCCAATGTCTAAACAGCGCTGATTTTTTTGAGGTTTGGCAATTTTCCAGAAGGGAGAAACTGTTTTTTCTTGGAGAGTTCCTGCAACAGATTCTAGGAAAATCGGCATTGCTTCGACTTCTTCGGGTAAAGCGAAAGCTTCTCCCCGGTATTCGCGATCGAACCGAGAAGCGACTTGCGACAGTAAAACTTGCCAGCTATCTGATTTTCCTTTAGCAAACCAAGTCTGCTCCTGACCCGCTACTGGGCGATCGGACTTTTTAGACATTCTTGAATTACCTTTTAGAAGCTTTGAGAGCTTTTGTAAAGTTTTGGCGGTAAGGCTTATTAAAAATTAACGCCGGCCAGAGCAGCGACAGCTTCAGGCGGTTTGCAAAACTTCTGTCGAAGTTAGTGCGATCGAAACCATTCCAAAATTTCCAAATACCGCCGCCGTAAGCGATCAGCAATGCCAAGCTAATTAATGTACTCATTTAAAAAACCCCTAAGCAATGGATAGGATTTTGGGTCAGCCAGTCAAAGCGTTACCCTTAATCTATCATTTATCAGATGCCAAAGCGCACCGATAGCCGTAGCAATTCCACCTTCAGAAAGAGACTTAAAAATCCCCGTTGGCCACAAACTTAAAAATAACACCCCCGAAATAGCTTTCACCGAGTAAGCAAGAAGGGACTTCTGTCAAAAGTCGAGGATTCTGAAGAATTATACCATTTTAGATGGAAGAATTGAAGAATTAAAGCATTGGTAATGACTGATGACGGAAGGGTTTCGAGTACGGGCATACAGTTGCATTCTGTTTTTTAACTGGTATCGCCCAACATCCCCTACAAATCCGAGTTCGACCGGGGGATTGGTGTGATGCCGGAAGTTCTAATTCGGTTGAAATCGGTTGCTGCTGGGGGACAGCGCGGTCAAACGGGATTGCCCAGATGTATAACTACTCAAAGATATTTTACTAAGAACTGATTCCTGGTGGCCAACGAATTACAGCAGGCAAACTTTTTCTAGCGGACAATAGCGGTAGAGAGCTTTCTAAGCAAGGAGGATTTTATGCGTGCAGTGCTGATGGCTGGGGGGTCGGGAACGAGGCTCAGACCCCTGACGTGCGATTTGCCCAAACCGATGGTGCCGATTCTCAATCGCCCGATCGCAGAACACATTATTAATTTACTAAAAAGGCATCAGATTACGGAAATTATTGCGACGCTGCATTACCTTCCCGATGTCATGCGGGAATATTTTACCGACGGGGCAGAGTTTGGCGTTCAAATGACTTACGCTGTGGAGGAAGACCAACCGCTGGGTACGGCTGGTTGCGTCAAAAATATTGCTGAACTGCTAGATCAAACTTTTCTGGTCATCAGCGGCGACAGCATCACAGACTTCGACTTAACGGCAGCGATCGAATTTCACCGCAGCAAGCAATCCAAAGCCACGTTAATTTTAACTCGCGTTCCCAACCCGATGGAATTCGGGGTCGTGATTACCGAGGAAAATTACCGCATCAGTCGCTTTCTGGAAAAGCCTTCTAGCAGCGAAATTTTCTCCGATACTATCAATACCGGCATTTATATTTTAGAACCCGAAGTCTTGGATTACCTGCCGGTAAATCAGGAGTGCGACTTCTCCAAAGACTTGTTTCCCCTGCTGCTGGAAAAAAACGAGCCGATGTACGGCTACATCGCCGAGGGTTACTGGTGCGATGTCGGCCAGCTTGATGTTTACCGCGAAGCTCAGTACGACGCGCTGCGGGGAAAGGTCAAACTGAATTTAACCTATTATAACCAAGTTCGATCGGGACTTTGGGTAGGTCAGAATACTTTTATTGACGATAGCGCGATCGTCGAAGTACCGGCGATGATCGGCAACAATTGCCGAATTGGAGCCCGAGTTAAAATCGATGCCGGTACAGTGATCGGAGATAACGTGACAGTCGGGGCGGACGCTAATCTCAAACGTCCCATCGTGTGGAACGGAGCAATTGTCGGTGAAGACGCTCATCTTAGGGCCTGCGTGATTTGCCGGAGTACCCGCGTAGACAGGCGCGCTCACGTCCTCGAAGGTGCTGTCGTCGGTTCAATGTCCATTGTGGGAGAAGAAGCGCAAGTGGGGCCAAGCGTGCGCGTCTGGCCGAGCAAAAATATTGAATCCGGTGCTCTGTTAAATCAAAATTTAATTTGGGGAGAACAAGCTAAGCGGAATTTGTTCGGTCAACGTGGGGTTCAAGGACTGGCGAATGTGGATATTACCCCGGAATTTGCAGTGAAATTGGGCGCGGCTTATGGCTCGACTTTGAAACCTGGGACTTCGGTATCGGTTTCTCGCGACCAGCGGAGCATTTCGCGGATGGTTTCGAGGTCTTTGATTGCGGGTTTGATGTCGGTGGGAATTAATGTGCTCAATTTGGAATCGACGGCAATTCCGATCGCGCGCACGGTTTCGTCTACGCTGTCGATTGCTGGCGGCATTCACGTTCGCATTTCGCCCGATCGCTCCGACCACATTTTAATTGAATTCTTCGATATCAAAGGCATCAATATTACTAAAGGAGCTGAGAAAAAAATCGAGGGGGCTTATTTTAAGGAAGATTTGCGTCGAGCTCTAATTCCCGAAATTGGAGAGATGACGTACTTTAACCAAGCTCTCGAAGTTTACAACCGCATTTTTGAGCGGCAGATGAATGTTGAGGCAATACGCTACAGCAATTCTAAGGTGGTAATCGATTACGTTTACGCGGTTTCTGGAGCAATTTTACCCCAAATGCTTGCCAAGTTCGGCTGCGATGCGGTGGTCCTCAATGCCAGTCTCAAGCAGACTTCTCTAAGCAACGGGGAACGGGAATATTTACTCGACCAACTCGGCCGGGTGGTGAAAGCACTCAGCGCTAATTTCGGAGTGCAGGTATCGGCTAACGGCGAACAGCTCATTTTGGTAGATGAGTCTGGGATAGCGATTCGCGGGGAAATGCTGACGGCGTTGATGGTAAATTTGATGCTGACTTCTCATCCCAAAGGTACAGTAGTAGTGCCGGTTCATGCGTCTTCTGCAGTGGAGGCGATCGCCCGGCGCTATCAAAGTAAGGTAATCCGCACGAAGGCGAACCCAACTGCTTTGATGGAAGCTGCTAACAGGAACCCGAATGTGGTGTTGGGTGGCAGCGGCCTTATGGGTTTTATTTTCCCGCAGTTGCATCCCGGATTTGACGGAATGTTCTGCATTGCGAAAGTGATAGAAATGATGACGATTCAGGAGCGATCGCTCGGACAGATCAAGGCGGAACTTCCCCGCATCACCCACCGCAGTTACAGCGTCCGCTGTCCTTGGACTATCAAGGGTTCGCTGATGCGACATTTAGTAGAAACTCATTCGCCCGATCGTTTAGAATTATTAGATGGAGTGAAGATTTTTAACTACAGCGACGACAATTGGGTATTAGTTTTACCCGATGCTAGTGAACCGACGGTTCATATCTTCGCCAACAGTGAGGATCGAGATTGGGTATCTGAAACTTTGAAAGAGTACCGCGCCCTCGTTCACGATTTTGTCAGTCAAGCCGAGGCTGCGGTTCTCCAAGATAAATTTGGTAACGTGTAATCCGCAATCGGGCATTTGCCAAACAGGGCATTGGGCATTGGCAATGGGGAATTGGTAATGCAAAAGTAAAAAAATAAAATGCGTTATTTTAAGTTTTACCTTTTTACTTGAAAGTTCATGCCCAATTCCCAATCCCGAATTCCCTGTTTGGCCAATTCCCAATTCCCGATGCCCAATTCCCGATGCCCTGTTTGCCCAATTCCCAATTCCCAATTCCCAATTACGCACAGATAACAGATGAATAGCTGCATTTTGATGGCGGAAATAATTCAACAACCGCAACTCCGTTATACTCCTGACAATCAACTTCAAATCGCTGAGATGTTGGTGCAGTTTCCCGGCCCAAAACCCGAAGATCCGCCCGAACATTTGAAAGTGATAGGATGGGGAAATTTTGCTCAAGAAATTCACGAGAAATATCACGAGGGCGATCGCGTGATTATTGAGGGACGGCTGAGCATGAATACGATCGAAAGAGATGGTATTAAAGAAAAGCGCGCTGAACTGACAGCTCAAAGGATTTACAGTGTCGGCGCCGATGCAATGAGTTCGGCTCCCCCAACTAGAACCGCCCCGGAACCGGGTCAAATTCGCGACAGCGCGCCGGCTAATGTGCCGAGCAATGTAGTGCCTTTAGGCTCGCGGAACCGCAGTTCTAACAGCGCTCCAGGTGGCGCTAACCGCACGTCTAGTTCGGATTGGAACTCGCATCAGTCTTCAAATTCTGAGTCCGATCGCCCGTCGGGTTCGTCTAACGAACCGGAAAATCCCGATTACGATCCGATTCCGTTTTAAAAAGTAGAGTGCGTCACTTTACGAGCGATCGCAAAACTTCGCCGTTCGATCGAAAGTGACGCACCTTAATTTAAGGGCGATCGCACTTCAGGAAAAAAAAGGGCGATCCTCTTCGAGGGCTGCGCTAAGGAGTTTGGCCCAACTACGAGCTCTCATTGCAAATTTTACAGCTCGATCGTCACAACTTTTTTCTTGCTTTTTTCGTCGCGCAGCACGACTGTATTGTAGGGTGATGTATCCGTCCCCAGCGGAATTGGCAGCTTAAAGCTGCCGCTCTTATGGTTAAGTTCGCCTAAATCAATGCTTTTCGTTATATTGCCATCTGTTGCCAGATAAGCGGTAAGTTCGCCTTTATAATCTTCAATCAAAAAGTCTCTGAAGAAAAGGACTTCCCCAGCACCATCGACATCGATAGCAAGGATGACCGTACCGTTAAACGTTGCGCCTTTTTCTTCTTCATGAACCGTCGCCATTTTAATTTCCGAGGGGTCTTGACCGGACATATCTGGCATAAATTTTTTCTCCTGAGCGAAGCGCAATAATTAACAAGAATCTTACCTGAAGCTAGGGGCGATCGCAAAACTCTTAGGACGTATTTCTGCATCGGTCTTGCTTCTGTCTGAGGTTATAGAAGCCCGCGATCGCGCATTCTACCAATTCTCTCAATTATTGAGTTAGTAAGTACAGACAGTTAAAACGATCTCTATAATACCCCCAAGTCTCGCAAACACCGCCGCGTTAATTCGCTTCAATATTTAGCATCCTTAGTCGAGAGTTTTTAAGTGATTGGGTGGAGAATTAAGCCTGATGTTTTTGATAATTTAAGAGCGATCGCACTTGGCTCGAGAAAGGGCGATCGCCCTTAAAGATTATTCTTTCCAGTAACGGGTTAAAATCCGCATTACTTCACCGGAGATCGGGGACGGTAAAGGCGGGCTCCATTCCCCAACTTCTGCAAAACCTAAAACGTGCAGCAGATTGATGAGGCTTTCTACTCCTTTGGGAATCCCGCAAATCAACAATCGGATCGGTTGCTTTCCGATGGGTGCGTCGGGAATTTCTTCGCGCAGGAGTTCGGGAACTGACTTTGGCTGTGATATCATCAGTTTTAACTACACAATAGTCGGATAGCTATCGCCCTTGAGTTTTCGAGGCCAAGGGGCGATAGCTTTTCCGTTTGGACATTCTGAGTATAGGTCATTTTCCCAACTTAGTCAACTGCCAAGCTCAAATAATTTACCGTAGCGGTTAATTAAAGGATAGTGAAGGTTGCGGGATGGTAACATCAGCTTGCAAAGTCCAGGCTATTAATTGAGCATCAACAGTGGTCATCCGTTGGAAATTGGCAGTTGTAATGGCCGAGCGAAATATCAGCAATAAAGAGTTGGCTGCTTTGGTGGGAATGCACCCAACTTCCTTTTCTAGACTCAAAACCCGCCGTCGCCTCACGAGAATTGACGAATCCACTCTCAATGCTCTGTGCAAAGCACTAAACTGCCAACCGGGCGATTTAATGGTGTATGAGGAGGAAAACTCCGATCGCACTTAAAAAACCGACTGCGATCGTTACCAGTAAGGTTGACAGCGACGCACCCTACAGATTCGTGAAGCGAAGCTATCCCGTAGGGAATCGCACAATTTCCACTGCAAAAACGCGAGCAAACTCAGCGACAACGAGCGATCGCACTCGATCGACCTCAATTCCCGGAATAAACTGCTCTAAACTGCCAACAGGTCGATCGGGAATCCCGCAAGGTACAATTTGCCCAAAACCTGCGAGATCCGGACAAACATTTAAAGCAAAACCGTGCATCGTAATCCAGCGGCTGACTTTAATGCCGATCGCGCCTACCTTGCACCCATCCACCCAAACCCCAGTCATACCGGGAACCCGCGAACCCTTCAACCCCAAAACTTCCAGCACCCCCAGCAGCACTTCCTCCAACTGTCGCAAATACCAGTGCAAATCAGGCTGGTGGCGCCGCAAATTTAAAATCGGATAGCCCACCAATTGGCCCGGACAATGGTAAGTCACCTCACCACCCCGTTCAACTCGGTGCAATTCCGGCTGAGTTTCGCTGTCAAATTTCAGAAATTCCAACTTCGCGCCCTGTCCCAAAGTATACACCGGCGGATGTTCCACCAAAATCAGCACATCTGGCAAATCTGGGTTTTCCCGGCGCTCTTGCACGAGTTTTTTCTGGATTTCCCAAGCTTGGGAGTAGGGAACTTGTCCCCAATCGAGGAGCAAGCAGGCTTGTGTATTTAGCGGTTGATGGATTAGAGGAGAAACCATGCAAAAAATCAATAGTATTTTTACGGAATATTGGCCCAGTTTAAATCAAGAATTGTCAACATATAATAAAAGATTTGGAAGATAAGTGTTTTCCAGAATACATAGTGCTATTGTATAAAATATACCCAAGTTACAGAAGGGAGGGAGCTCTATGAAGCTTGTTATCCAGGGTAAAAATATAGAAATCACCGATGCGATTCGCGAGTACGTCAATCAAAAGGTTGAAAAGGCAGTTAGCCATTTTCAAACTTTGACTACAGAAGTGGACATACATCTATCGGTGGCTCGTAACCCCAGGATCAATCCTAAGCAGACTGCTGAGGTGACAATTTATGCTAACGGCAGCGTGATTCGGGCTGAAGAAAGCACGGAAAGCCTGTATGCCAGCATCGATTTGGTTGCCGACAAGATAGCTCGTCAACTGCGGAAATTCAAGGAAAAACGCCACGACAACAAGACCCACAGTAGTGTTAAAACGGTTACGGCAGTTGAAGAACATCCTGTAGTAGCGGATCTGATTGGCGATCGAACTCCCGAACTTCCTGCTGAGGTGGTGCGGACTAAGTATTTTGCCATGCCTCCAATGACTGTGCAAGAAGCTTTGGAACAATTGCAGATTATCGATCACGATTTCTATATGTTCCGTAATGCGGAAACAGGCGAAATTAATGTGCTCTACGAACGCAAGAGTCACAGCGGCTATGGAGTTATCCAACCCCGCCACAGCAACGGTAACGGTAATAGCAAAAATGGCAAAACTGCCGAAAGCGCTACATCTGAAAAATCGAGTGTTGCGAAAAGCTAGATAATTGCTGAGTGCTAATTGTTAATGGCTGCAAGCCGTTAGCAAAAAAGGACTAAAGTCCTTACTACGAACCACGAGTTTTTAGTAAGGACTTTAGTCCTTTCTTGGTTTTTTTAGATAATGATTCGTAGTCAGGACGTTGCTGATATTGCCTAGAGAAAATGGATGAAAAATTATGCTATTGGAGTTAAGACAATTGAAGATTCAGCCGGGTCAGCAATTACTGGTTGAGGATGTTAACTGGCAACAATTTGAAAGTATTTTGGCGGAATTAGGAGAACGTCGTGCTTCCCGACTTTCCTATAGTAACGGAAGGTTAGAAATTATGGTTCCTCTGCCCGAACATGAAAAAGCCAAGGAAATTATTGGCGACATGGTAAAAATTTTGTTGGAAACACGACAAATAGCATTTGAGTCGTTGGGTTCGACAACGTTGAAAAATGAACGCATGAGTCAGGCTGTCGAACCGGATACCTGTTTTTACATTCAAAATCAAGTAGCGGTTATCGGTAAAAATCGCCTCGATATGAGTGTCGATCCGCCCCCAGACTTAGCTATAGAAATTGATCTCACCTCTCGCACGCAGTTGGATAATTATCAAATTCTACGAGTGCCGGAACTTTGGCGATACGCAAGGCGAGGGCTACAAATCAACGTCTTGCAAGCCGAACAATATATTGAGTCTGATGTTAGTCCCACTTTCCCCAATATCCCGATTGTTCAACTGGTGAACCAGTACACTCAGCAGAGTCAAGTTGCTGGTAGAACCCAGGCTATTCAAGCTTTTAAAAATTGGGTACAGGAAAACCTCTAGTCTGAGAATTTCCGTTCTCACTAAAAACCCTTTGTTCGCCGTCAGGAATTTAGTTTTTTCTTGTTTTTTAGACAATGAGGGATGAGGACTTTCGTCCTCACTACCAACAATATATTTAAGCAAATCATCTAACTTTTGATGGTTTCTAAAGTTTTGAGTGCTTCTGCAACGTGTGCTTTGAAGTCTAACATGGAGTCAAAAATATGCTTGACAACGCCTTCTTTGTCAATGACATAAGTAACTCTACCGGGCATAATCCACAGGGTAGCTGGAACCCCGTACAATTGCCTAACTTTGTTGCCAGTATCACTCAACAAAGTAAAAGGTAACTGATACTTGGCCGAAAATTGCTGGTGAGACTGCTGCGAATCTTCGCTAATTCCTATGACTTCTGCACCTGCGTCTTTGAAGACTTCGTAGCTATCTCGAAAGGCGCAAGCTTGAGTAGTGCATCCGGGTGTGTCGTCTTTGGGGTAAAAGTAAACTATGACGTTTTTTTTACCTTTAAAATCTTTGAGGCTGACTGATGTGCCAGTTTGAGATGGTAAGGTAAAATCTGGTGCGGTGTCTCCTACTTTGACTGTCATGTTTTTTAACTGAGTAGCTCTGTTTGAGTGAAATTTTAACTTTTGTTATTGTACAGTCTTTTCTGACGAATAGTTGGCAGTTGCGATCGCCCGGTTCGGTATCATCCCATGCTTGCTTTCTGGCACTTAAACAAAAAACCCTTTTGACAACATCGGGATGCTGCAGGTGATTCGCAATTAGGTGGATTAATTGGAGAACCTTTTTTGAAACGCAGATGCACGGGGATTAACGCAGATTGTTATTGAAAATTGGAGGGGCGGGGCTGAATCGTTAACACAAAGTTAATTGTTATCGGCCTTTAGTTAAATTTTTTAATTCCCGCCAGATTGGAGGAATTTGACCGGAGTGTGTGCGGGGCTGGGTGAGGATTCCTTGAGTGGGACTGAACAGCAATGATAGCACGAATAATCCCGATGCAACTAAAACTATTGCGGGCCCGGATGGTAAGTTATAAAAGTAGCTGAGATACATTCCGCTAATGCTGGAAATAACTCCGATTATTGCTCCTAAAATCATTACTTGGTGCAAGCGAGTGACTAGGAGATATGCGGTACTTGCGGGTGTAATTAATAGGGACAAAACTAGCACTACCCCAACAGCTTTGAGGCTGGCAACTATCGTGAGGGCGATGAGTACCATCAGTCCGAAGTTGAGCAGGTTTACTGGCAAACCTGTTGCTTGCGCTCCTAATGGATCGAATGTGTAAAATAGCAGTTCTTTGTAAAAGACTACTACAACTAATAAGACTACGGCGACAATAACGGCTGTGTCGATCGCATCTTCGACAGTCACGCCCAGGATGTTGCCGAACAGAAAGTGGTTGAGGTCGATTTTGTTGTCTTTTTGGACGATCGTAATTAAGGTGATGCCGAGGGCGAAGAATGCCGAAAATACGATGCCCATTGCCGCGTCTTCTTTGATTGTCGATCGAGCTTTGATCCAAGCTATGATGACTGTACTCAAAACTCCGGCAATGAACGCGCCGATAAAGATATTTGCTCCGAGGATAAATGCGATCGCCAATCCGGGCAAAACCGAGTGGCTGATGGCGTCTCCGAGCAAGGCCAGTCGCTGTACCATTAGGTAGCTGCCGACGATCGCGCAGACGATGCCGACGAGAATGGCAATTACGAGCGATCGCTGCATGAATCCGTACTGCAACGGCTCAATTAAGGTTTGTAGCATAAAATTATAAAATCACAGTTAACTAATGACTAACAACCAAAGCAACCCGGTTTGATCTGAGAGGTTGCACCATTCTCAATAAGCTTTTTATGAACAGGCTTTCCGGTGGGTGAAGCGAGAAAATTCACTTTTTGTGGAACAGGCCGGAAAGCCTGTTCTTGAGAATGGTGCAAGATGTGAGTTCGATCCGAGATTTATCGTTTCCCAATTCAAGATTATCAAAAAAACCGGGTTCAAGAGTGTAACTCCTAGATTAATGACCAAGAATTTCAAAGGTGGTACCCGCCACGTGATTTATGCGTGGAATCAATGCAAAATCGAAAATCGAAAATCCTCAAGCCCCCGCATTTATCCATGGGGTCGCCTCTAAAATCTAAAATCTAAAATCGATTGACTGCTGGCTAATTAAGCTGCTTGTCCGGCAAAGAACATTACTTGTCCGCCGTAGGCGCGGTAAAGGTTTTCTTGGGTTAGCACTTCTTGGCGGGAACCAGCAGCAATCAATTCTGTATTTAGCAAAATTAAATCGTCAAAATTAGTGATTGATTCGCCTAAGTCGTGGTTGACTACTAAGACGATTTTTCCGGCATTTGCTAGTTGGTGGAAGATGTCAAAAATGATATTTTGAGTTTTTTGGTCAACGCCAACAAACGGCTCGTCAAAGCAGAAAATAGAGGCTTCTTGGGCTAAGGCTCTCGCTAGAAATACTCGCTGTTGCTGTCCGCCGGAAAGTTGTCCGATCGGTCTGTCTTTGTAAGCACTCATGCCTACTCTTTCTAAGGCATCGGCAGCGGTGCGGCGACTAGCTGCCGAAAAGCGGCGGAACCATCCGGCTTTTCTGACTCTTCCCATCATCACGACATCCCAAACGGTGGCGGGATAGTTCCAGTCAATTTGCGATCGCTGCGGCACGTAGGCTACTGTTTCGAGTCGATCGGCGATCGCTTCTTCCCCCCAGGTAACAGTGCCGCGAGCTGCCGGAATTAAGCCCAACATTGCTTTGATCAGCGTGCTTTTGCCGGCACCGTTGGGCCCAATAATACCCGTCAGCCTTCCCGGTTTGACGGAAAGATTGATATCTTTGAGTGCCTCTACCGTGCGGTAGTTTACTGCTAAGTGCTTAACAGTGATAATTTCAGTGTCGGTAGCGCTGTCTTTGAGGTGGCAAACCATTTGAGACCAAGGATTCTCGTTGGGGAAGGCGGCGGTATTCATTGGGGTGACTCTATATCCTTTTTATTAAGTTTACTGTAAAAATGAAAAGAATATGAAATCATCGGTAAATAGGAATAATCGGGAACGCACCAGAGGTAGATAATGCGACAGTCCAAGCTGGAAACCCCTCAAACCATAGGCTTTGTAGCGAAAATCTCAAGTCGGTTAAAACTTCTCATATCTTCCACCATTCTCAATCAGAGGCAAGAGGCCTGTGAAGCGAAGAGTGAGTTTTCTTGTGGGGTGGGCATCCTGCCCGCCCATAGAAGGGTGATTGAGAATGGTGCCAGATGTGAGTTAAAACCGACGGCAATTGTAAAGCAATCCTATCAAGGGGAGTTTAGCTGTGAGTGGGGGATTGAAACCTCCCGCCCTGCATTGGACAAGTCCAAGGTATTTTTGATTAGAAGTATTGCCTGCGGCATTTTGACTGTGGGTTTATTTAGTTGCGCTCAAACCCAGGGCGATCGCCTCTATCCAGAGGCAGGTGCTAAACCCAAGGTAGTTGCTACCAGCACAATTATTGAGGATTTGACCGATCGAGTAGCCGGCGGCGAAGTTCAGCTAACAGGAATTTTGCAGCCGGGAACCGATCCTCACGTTTACGAACCGGTGCCAAAAGATTCTCAAGCTTTAGAACAAGCTAACTTAATTTTGTATAACGGTTACAATTTAGAACCGGGATTAATTAGGATGATGAATGCCGCCGGAATTAAGGCGCGGAAATTAGCAGTGGGTGAAGTTGTCAAGCCTTTGCTACTGAATAAAGAAGGCAATACCGTACCCGATCCGCACGTTTGGGGAAATGTGGAAAATGTAGTTCAAATGGTGGAAGCGATTCGGGATGCGCTAATCGAACTGTCGCCGGAAGATCGGGAGAAGTTTACGCAGAATGCTGTGAAACTTACTGAAGAGTTAAAACGCTTGGATAGTTGGATCGAACAAGAGATTAAAACTATCCCTGAAAATCAGCGCAAATTAGTAACAACTCACGATGCTTTTCAATATTACAGCCGGATTTACGGATTGGGAATTGCTGACAGTTTGATCGGGATTAGTACGGAGGAACAGCCCAGCGCTCAAACGGTGCAAAAGTTAGTAGAATTGGTGAAAGCTGCGGGAGTTCCTGCTATTTTTGCCGAGACTACAATTAACCCGCAACTGATTAAAACTGTGGCGGAGGAAGCGGGGGTGAAATTGGCAGCGCAGCAACTTTATTCTGATTCGATTGGGGCGCCCGGAAGCGAGGGCGATTCTTATGTGAAAATGATGTCTGCTAATACTCGCACCATCGTCGAAGCTTTGGGGGGGAAATACACGCCGTTTGAAGTTAGCAAGTAGCAAGTATGGCGCCCCGGAAGAGTTTTATTTTCTCTGCAGGGTGACAGCTAGCTGACGCAGCCTACAAGTTTCAGTAGGCTTGCATTGCATAAGTCTTTGATTGATACAGAAACCGCAGATTTAAGGCAGATAAACACAGATAAACGCAGATTATTGAAGGAATTGAAAGCTTGGGAATGCAAGAGGTCTAGTTTATCTGTTTTGACAAAATTAAATTGAGCACGTTCAATTCGTTGGAACTTAAAAGATATTTATCTGTGAAAATTTTTTCTCTACTTTGCTCTAAACTGTAGCTTCTAAACACGATAAATGGAAAGTCTTGATACTTGTGCCCGATCGGCATTACACTATCTACAGGGTAGATCGATCGCACGTAAGCCGACAAAATATCCCGAAACCGCCTGTCTTCCGGTTCTTCCAGCCTGCTGTCAGCAAAATACTCCTGCATTTCCTCCCCGCTGACAAAAGCAAACAGCGGCATGGCATAATAGCGATCGAACTGCTGACTCTGCTCTTCAAAATACTGAGTTTTCTCGACTTCGCTGTTGAGAAATTGCAAAAGCTCGATCGCACCGCCTCTAATTGCCGATCGTACATTCTCCGGGTACGACTCGCTATCCCTGATTCGATACATTTTTTCCAGCAACTGATTATCTACACACTTCTGAATTTGTTCGCGTAGCCCCATCTGGTATTTTTCCAGCAAATTTTGCTTAGCTAGAGGCACTACCAACAAACTACCACAAATATGACCACTCTCTAAATTATCATAACTCAGCAAACCATCTAACGGATTGCACTTCTCCAAAAACTTTTTGTTAAAATCATCCCGCATTTCCAGGTAGGAATTGCCCTTGTAACGAGAGTTATCAGAATTTGTCAAAACAAACTCCCCACGACCCAAAAGCTCTTCTAGACTCGTATAAACCTCCTTTAGCAACATATTTCCTCGGATGCTTTCGCTCTTGAGCGTTTTAATTAGAGAAGCCATCTTGTTACTAAAAGTATCCCCCACCGCAGAAACCGACTTACCACCGATGGGAATCATCAAAAACTTTTCCCTACCTAAATTCCCGTACCCGACAATTCGCGTCATCACCGCAGTCTTCAGAATTAGCAGTAAATTCAACAAACTCAATTTGCTTTCTTGTAGGGAAAGTTCCGCATCATCAGCATAGTAAACTGCTGTATCAGACACGTAAAAAACCAACTGCTTGTCTTCACCGTCAAGGGTTTTACCATGTTTATCTTCGCCGCGCCCCCGATAAATCACCTGTATTACTTCCATCAGATTTTTCTCAATCTGGAAGCGCGGAATATCTACTAAAATGTGTTTAGTTTTCGGGAAAGATAAGCCGCGACTTCCCGATGCAGTCATAAAGATTACCTTAGCTGTATCTTTACACTCCTGTATTTTTGCTTTCTCCTCTTCCGAGATATTCGCATGAATTTCTATATAATCTTCAAACTTATTAAAATCTCGTTCTTTTTGAATTTTATCAATCAATTCTGCCAATCTTCGCTTATTTTGAATATAGACTATAATTTGTTCGACACCAGGTTCCCCCAATCGCTGATTGATATCCTGAATTATTTCAGACTGTACCCGTTTTACTAAATCATTATCCTCCTTTAAAGACGCATTTTCATTGTATTTAACAGTTTCTACAAATACCTTGTAAGTTATCTCTAAACTGCGGGCAGGGTAGGAATTGGCATTGATTATCGTTGCAGGTAGCCGTTTAAATTCAAAAGGAGTGACTTGTAAAGGTTCAATGACATCCAAATTTTTAGCTAATTTTTTAAAATAGATTTTATCCGGTTCTGGAGATGTGTTTTCAAGGTGTTGTTTAATCACATCCGAGTCAACAATCGAAGCATCTGCTACAATAATTTTAGTATTAAAGCCGTGCTGTGGCTTGTGCAATTCATGATTTTTAACCATGTTGGCAATTCCGGCTAAAAACTCAACGCCACCGTCATCTCCTGTAATTTCATCTATCATAATGAAGATGTGTTTGATGCGGCTGGATATTTCTTGCATCTTGGTGGAGATGACTTGTTTATCCCGTTTGTTGTAAGTATCTTGAAATATCTGTTCTAAATAATCTAGGGTACTTTGTCGATTTTCTTTCATCCTCAAAGATTGGATGGAAACCGTAGCTACAATATTATTAGAAGTTTGACAGTTGATCAGGCTATAAATTCCATTGCAAATGCTATTTAGCACTCCCATAGTTTTGAGGCTAGCTGGTTCAATTACGGTTTCATTTTTTCTGGCGATTTGTCGCTGGTGGTATTCTTTTACCTGATTTTCTGGATTGTCTTTGAGAAAATGAACCGTTTTTTGTGTGAAGTTTTCATTGTGGCTATTCGAGCTATACTTGACTGTACGCTTTCCCGAATAGCTGGCGATAATATCGGAGTTTGTGTTAATACAGAATAACCGATCGTCACACAGCAAACGAGTATTTTTATCTGTGAATTTTTCGATAATATCCAAGTTTACTTGCTTGCGGGGACTGACGTATAGGAATAAGAAACCGTCGTCGATATGGCTTTTGAGGAAATTTGCGATCGCAGTTGTTTTACCTATTCCCGGATTCCCAGTCAAAAAGATATAAGTTTCATCAGATTGAAGCGCTTTCACAATCAATTCAGCGTGAGCATTCCTCAAATGCAAACCGCGAGAAATTTGCAAGTCATCTGCCAGTTTATCTGATATAATATCGATTGAATTAACAAAATTGTCTATCCGCTCACTATGACATACAGGTTCAGTGGCATTTTTCCCAATTCCTAACAGAGAATCGACAAATTTTCTGCCTTCTTTGAAACTGCGAGCCGCGTTGAGTTGAATCACATCCAAAACTTCGCTGCGAGCATCGCTGATTTCTTGCTTCCTAGATTCATTTTTGTAAATTTCAGAACAAGTTGCTAACAGCTTAAGTTTGTCCTTGCGTAGGGAAATTGTGCTAATATTGCGATCGCCATAACCCACCACATTAAACAAAACCTCAGCAGCTTGTCCAAGGATACCTGTTTGTTGCAGAAATTCATAGAAGCTGTGAGCATAGCTACCAGCCTGAATTAACTTAGTGCTTTCCTTATCCTTATACTTAAAAGCTGTGAAAAAGCGTTTTAAATCCTCCGAGAAATCAACACCTAAAGTGCTGGTATCCATCCGCAGATTAGAAAACACACTTTTCGATCGCAAATAGCTAATTTCTCTCAGCAAATATTTCCGAATCACCTCTATTTCATTGATATCCTCCGGTTTGGGAGCTAGCGTCGGAGAAAAAACAGACAAATCAACGCAGAGAATTCTAAACTCATTTCCATACTGTAACAGCATCAGCGTATCAGCCTGCAAAAACTCACCCTTTTTCGAGTAGCGGCGGATGTACGAGTTAATCTCATCATCTGATAAACTAGGTTTGGCAGTTTTTAACTGAGACAATAGCTCTTTAAACGCTTCTTTATCACCCTTGTTATAGGTTCTGATACTATTAGCATCACTAAAACTGCACTGACAATACACAATTTTCAACCGCTGCAAATTCCAGCCAGTAGATTGGACGTACTCACGAAAAAAAATTAACCCACCTAAAAAACCTTTTTGGACAAAGAACAAACTCCATTTTTCAACGATTTGAGCATCTAAACTAGCCAGGAGATTGGCTTCTCTGACGATTTCCGCCGTCATCTTTGGCAATTTGAGCCTCTGCAAATCGAGACGGTAGGAATCGCCAAAATTGTGACTTAAATTTTCCCGCTGAATATATGCCAGAATCCCGATATTGAATCCCACCTCAAACAGCCGCCCAAAATCTTCACCGATCATTATTTTGTACCTCTCTCACCGACATTTAATACTTCTCTTACCTTATTCAAAAATGCCAGCGAGTTAAACTCAGCATTCCCGCCCGGATGACTAAACACAGATAAAGCACCAACGGATTCATCACCGATAATATGAGCGTATGGATCGAGTTTCAAACTAATGTTTTGACGGGCTTCATACCTAGAAAAGTGGAAGATGGTTAAATAGTGCAGTAAAGTATCTTTAATTTCACCATCGTACATCAAACCTTGGCGAATATCTTGGTCATCCAGAATGCCTTCATATATCTTCAACAGTGTCGAGTAAGAAATCACACCGTTGTAAAAGTTCTTGTCCCCTTGCTCTACTTTGATACCATTAAACAGATTAAAAAACATCACAGCTTGGTGACTGGGATCTTTTGATAAACTTTCCAGTTCCATTGTATCCTGAATGTAGAAAGATTCTCCCTTGTGCTCTTTAGGACTTCGGACGTAATATTTATCAAAAAATACCGGATAAATCTTGATATCTTGCCGATCTCCTTTCAAAGTTTGGATGAGCTTTTTCGACATAAAAAACAATTGATCGTCTTCATCAGTCTGGGTAATGTGCAGCGTGCTTGTATAAGGTGCTTGTGCAATATACAGAAAATTGCGATAGCCATGCTTGTAAAGCTGGCTGACAGTATCTTCAAGAATTGATGGCTGACTGTAAAGGTGTTGAACGCTGTAGTTTTCTGACAAGGTTTTCAGCATTCCGACTTGAATTGTATCGTCTGATAGACGTTTAATTCCCGCGACTTCGCCTAACAAGCAAGTTTTTCTCTGAAAGCGATCGCTATTACCTTTTCTTGCATCGCTTTCGCAGCTTGAGACGACAATAATTGCTAAATTGTCCAACTCTGGAGATAGTGGAACATTCCGAAATTTAAACTTTTTAGGCAATATTGAATACAGGGAACTCAAACCGTTGCGGATACTGTAGCCATTTGCTTTTCCCTTGATGCGAAACCCTTGAGAAGTCGAGCGGTATTTTTCACTAAAAAGATGAGACAATGTTTTGGAAACGTTAGCTATAAACTTTTCCGACGGCGAAGGGTTATTGTGGTCGCCTTCGTGAAGTCTCACCATCGGAATAAACAAATTCTTTTTTGCTTTATTTAACAATATTTCTAGGCAAATATAAGACAGCAGTGAAACAGAAAATTTGTAAACAAACGCTGCATCCGATTTCAAACCATCCTGGCTGTCTAAACGTTTATTGTTATAACGAAACAACAGCAATTTATACTGTTCGCAAAAACTGCTGCTATATACACTCATCATAGTTTGTGGAACCCACATTACAGGCAAAACATCGATGCCATTAATATTATATTCTAGACTGAAATTTTGGAATTGAGCTGTAGGAAAATAGCGGACATCTTCGATGGTGATAGTGACGGGTAGTTGACAAATAGCTGTTTCGTTGATACTAGATTGTTCGACGGCAATATACTGAAGTGATTCTTTAGGATTTCGTTGCAGAACATCATTGAAAAATCTACTTTGGGTTGAATCACGATCCAGGTCTTCTAGGATGCCTCTTTTGACGCTTATATGCCGCGGTTCTGTGCGAGTTGGCAAAATTGTTTGTCTGTCTAGAAAATTTTTTAATAGTTGTTTGAGACGGTTTATTTTAACTTCAACATTATATTCATTCATCCCTCTTTTGATACCTCGGAATATCCCCTTTTTCTTTTCTTCATCAGAACTTCGCAGTACAGGAATGACTGATTCAAACCTTTGTTTTGGATCGTAACTTAGTTCAGAATTATGGTTATAATCTGGTGCTAAAGGATTGCTGTGAGAAGCAAATACAAAATAGTACAATAATGCTATTTTTAATACTTTGCGAATGAATGTTTCGCTAGTGTAACTATCCGCTAATTCTGCTTTGTGGTCATCGCTGTCAGGATTTAGAAAATTCAGGTTATAATCAAATACAGGTTCACCGCCACGGGCTTGAACTTCGTTGCCAAATTTTAGTTTTAAACCGAAAATATATTTACGTTCGCTCAGAGGGGTGTCTGTGGTTTCTCCTAAATAACCTGCTACAATCGGAATGATGGGAAGCGCATCTAAAACTTCTGATCGGGAAAACATATCTCTGTAGTTAATTGAGACACCGGCATAATTGACATTATAATAGCCATCTTCTTTAGTGCCATCGCCAATGTATGCTTCTAGCAACCTAATCCGCCGGATCAAATCTTCTAAGTAGATGATACCAACACTATCTGTGCTGCTAGTGCGGATGTGTTCTAGCAGGTACTCCAAGTAGGTAATTTTAGCTTCTTTTTTGAGCTTCCCTAGAGTTTCTTTGTCTACAAGTTTGAGTAATTTGTGGAAATCAGAATTTTTATCTTTAACCATCTCATCAAGACGATGATGCAGTTCTTGTTTATCACTTTCAGTGTCAGCATTTTCATTAATGTAATTCTCTAAACCCTCCTTCAGTTGTTGCTGAAAGATGTCTGAATCTCGCACAGCGATAGTCAATTTATGCAGTTTCAAAATTGCCTGTGTCCCAACAGTATTTGGGCGCTGCAAAGTTAGCTTCTTTTTTGCTAATGTAGGAGAAGATTTTGCAAAATCGTATTTGAAGCCTAAGTCGGTACCGTTTCCCTGAAAAGACCGTGATTCTAAAGGCTCAGTTAAGCTAGCCACGAAATTTGCAATAGCATCATTCCCTCCCACGACTGATGCTATATGTTGTCGCAAATATTGTCTAATTTGTCTAATTTGAGTGCAAAATTGAGTTTCAAGTTCGGGAGTGAAATTGACTGTAGCAGAATGTGCGAAGCGTTCAAAACCACCCAAGGGAGGCCGCACGCTCATACTCGATATTTGAGCAGCTACCGCGTCAATATCTATTAGCAAGCGTCTGCGATCGCCCGAAACGCTAAACGGATTGTTTCCCTGCAAAACTTCTAAAATCTTGTCCAGCAAATCGCCATAGTCAACTGGAACTAAATCGCTGTCACCCAATGTTAAGATGTTCACCCTGTTAACCTCTTCAAAAAGCTTGAATCCACTCTTTCACTTCGTACTCAGTCCAAACCCCATTTACCCAATAAGGATCGGCTTCCACCAATTGTCGCACCTGTGCCTCATCTTCCGCTTCGTAAATTGCAAAAACTTTTGTTAAATCTTTCGTTGGCCCGATCGTACTTAATACCCCCGATTCCTTCTGCTTAGCCAATCCAGCTAAATGAGCGTCTCGAAACGGAGCGCGTTTTTCGAGAACGTCTTCGCAGTAACTTCCCCACATCACATATTTGGTCACGGTTTTGAGCCTTAGATGAATTTGTTTAAAAGTTATTGTACAATAAGAGAAAGAGGATTTAACTAAAATTTTAAGAATAAGATTAATGAACCGCAGAGAGCGCAGAGGGCGCAGAGGAAGAGGGGAAAGAGAGAGGTTTGTTAGATAAGAGGAGAAATTTATTACTTTAATGGTTGGGGAGATGTTGCGGCCGTTGGTGTCAATTTAATTAACGTTAAAAGTTGAGTCCGGCAGGGGTTGAAACCCCCGCCTCAAAGCTGAAGTCCTCCCTAGGAGGAATGAAGAGTTCATTAGTTAGCAATTATGCACTTTAGACGGTTTTATTGCAAGAATTTGAGATTCTTCGCTTTACTCAAAATGGCAAATTTACCTTGTAATCCGTAAATCTTATTAGTCCTCTTGAGAGGACTTTAGCTTTGAGCCAGGGAATTCATTCCCTGGCAGTTTCTATTGCTGAGTAGCGGCTTCTTTAGCTTCTCAAACTAACGCCGAATTTTTCAACTAGGACATCGCGAACTTTTTGTTGTGCTGGTTCGACATCGGTTTCGCTCAAAGTTCGATCGCCCGCGCGGTAAATTAACCGAAAAGCCAAACTCCGCTGTCCCGCCGGCACGTTGTCGCCCCGATATTCGTCGAAGAGTTCCACCGAATCCAGCAAACTACCCGCCGCCTTTTTCATCGCACTCTGCATATCTACAACCGGAACTTCAACCGGTGCGAAAAATGCAATGTCTCTGTCTGAAGCGGGGAAACTCGAATAACCAGCGAATTTGCGAGTTAACTCGTTCGATCGATTCAACGCTGCCAACAGCACCGCTAAATCTAATTGAAACACGTAAACCTGCTCAGGCAAATCCTTTTCTTGCTGCAATTGCGGGTGCAACTGTCCAAAAACTCCTAAATGTTTCCCGTTTAACGATAACGCAGCGGTGCGACCCGGATGCAAGCGTGTATTCGAGGAATCGCTTTGATATTCCACCGACAAACCCAACTCTTGAAATGCGCTTTCCAAAATACCTTTTGCCTCAAACCAAGTCAAAGGTCGATCGCGCCCGGACTGCTGCCATTTCCACACAGTCGGATCGCCGCCGATAATCCCCGCTACTGCATCAGCTTCCTTCATTACATCCCCATCTTTCCAGAAAATGCGGCCGACTTCAAAACCGTTTAGCGCCCCATTTCCCTGTTCCAAATTGTACTGGAAAGCATCAATCAAACCCGACAGCATTTCTGTCCGCAAAGCCGAATACTCCACAAACAGCGGATTCGCCAGCACCACCTGATTGTCTCCCTCAGTTTTCACCAAAGAATAGTGCATCAACTCCGTCAAACCGGCCGCCCGAAAAGCCGATCGCACATTCCGAATTGCCGCATATTCTGGTGACAAATAACCTGGTTCCGTTTTGCTGGGCAGAGTATCGCAGAAATTGTCATAACCGTGGAGTCTGGCAACTTCTTCAATTAAGTCAATTTCCCTTTCTAAATCGCGATAGCGGTAAGGAGGAACAGTTATCGCAAACACCCGTTCTTTTTCCGTCGGAACAACTTCGCATCCCAAAGCTGTGAGAATATTTTTTACCTCTTCCGGTTCCAGATATTTAGAACCGCCCGTTTGTCCTCTTTTCAACTGTCCCAAAACCAAATTTACTCGGTCTAAACGCAATTCGAGCGATCGCGAAAAACTTAAATCATCGCCCGAACTCGCCGTTTTCTGAACCGTCGCAGTGCCTCCAGCCAACTCCAAAATTAGGGCGACAGCGCGGTTGCAGGCTGTCGTCAATGCCGCCTGATTCACCCCCCGTTCGTAGCGGATCGAAGCCTCGCTCCGCAGGCCTTGAGCGCGCGCAGAACGGCGAATCGTTGCCTGGTCAAAAATCGCGGCTTCCAGGACTAAATTTTGCGTTCCTTCGTGAACTTCCGTATCTTCGCCGCCCATTACCCCAGCTAAGGCAACAGGTTTGTCGCTAGCAGTAATTAACAGATTTTGAGCTTGCAAATTGCGGTTTTGTCCGTCCAAAGTTTTGAATGATTCCCCTGCTTTGGCAAAGCGGACGCCGATGCTGATATGTTGAGTACCCGTGAAAGATTGTAGGCGATCGCGATCGAAAGCGTGGAGCGGTTGTCCCCATTCCAATAAAATGTAATTAGTCACGTCAACCACATTATTAATCGGCCGCACTCCCGCCGCCTGCAACCGCTGCTGCAACCAAGCTGGAGAAGCACCAATTTTCACACCTTCAATTGCCGTGCCGATGTAAATCGGGCAACCTTGCGGTTCCGATATTGCTACTGCCAAACCAGGACTTTCTTTGCCCTCAATCGCCACACCATTCGCTGCGGGAATTCTCAAACTAGCCCCAGTCAGCGCGGCCACTTCCCGCGCTACGCCCACCATGCTCAAAGCGTCAGCCCGGTTGGCAGTTGCTGTCAAATCTAAAATCACGTCATCTAAACCCAAAAGCGGGCGAATATCGCTGCCCAATTCGGGATTTTCTAACTCGAAAATGTGAATGCCGGCTGACTCTTT
Organism: Microcoleus sp. Pol14D4; assembly: GCF_036701245.1. NCBI lineage: Bacteria > Bacillati > Cyanobacteriota > Cyanophyceae > Oscillatoriales > Microcoleaceae > Microcoleus > Microcoleus sp. Pol14D4. The sequence goes on along the minus strand of NZ_JAUBQM010000018.1, from coordinate 50,967 downwards.
AGATAGTCCCAATTCCGCCAGAGAGCAAATCATTCCTTCGGAAGGAACGCCCCGCAATTTAGCAGGTTTAATCTTTAAATCAATAGTCGATAAATAAGTGCCGACAACAGCGACAGGCACGTAAATGTCTGCCCTAGCGTTCGGTGCGCCGCAAACAATATTCAAAGCTTCACCAGAGCCGACATCCACTTGACAAACTCTCAATTTATCTGCATTCGGATGCTGTTCGCAGGCGATGATTTTGCCCAAAACTACGCCGCTTGCCCACGGGCGGCGGTCTTCAATTTCTTCAACTTCAAACCCAGCCATTGTCAGGGTTTCGGCTAATTCTTCCGGGGATATTGCCACATCCACCAATTCCTGCAGCCACTTTAGAGAAATACGCATAATTTAGTCAGTAGTTAGTTGTCAGTGCTCTGTAGTTATTAGTCATTAGTCGGCGCCGACCGGCTACGACTTTTGAGTGCCAGAATTTATTGGGGAAAGCTTTTCATAGCATACTAATTTAAATTTGTCAATAGTGTTATGGTACCGATCGGCAAAAACTAGGGATATACCCCAAGGTCGATGGCAACTGGGGGATGAGTAGCATTCTCATTCAGAGAATGAGGTATGCTAGAGACATCTAACAACGCAAAAAGCACTTAAGTTTAGAAAGACTTTACACAAAAAAGCACAACTTTAGCAAGTCTTTAAACTATCTTCAACGATAATCAACCGAAAAAACTCACAGCAGCGAGATAATCAAAATAGGGAAAAGATATCGGCCTAAAAGACTTAGGTGCAATTCCAATTCGCAATCGAAGGCACAGCCTGCCGAAAACTGATAGATTAATATGTCTACCAGAAGCAGGAACAGGCTATTTGTGCAGTCGAGCGACGCTGACAAGATCAGAACAACATAGGCAAACTCAATCAATATGAGCTACTGCGTAAATCCGGGCTGTCCCCATCCTCAAAACCCTGCTGACTCTATTCTTCAGTGTCAGACTTGCGGTGCGCGGTTATTGCTGCGCGCTCGCTACCGAGTCATTGAACCCTTAGGGCAAGGAGGTTTTGGAGCTACATTTCTGGCAAAAGACATCTCATTGCCCGGTCAACCGAGTTGTGTAGTCAAGCAACTGCGACCCAGTAGTTCGTCGCCGCGAGTTTTAGAAATGGCGCGGGAATTATTTAAGCGAGAGGCAAAAACCCTCGGTCAACTGGGCGACCACCCGCAAGTACCGAGGCTGCTAGACTATTTTGAAACGGAACAGCAATTCTACTTAGTTCAAGAGTATGTTAAAGGCTCGACTTTGAAACAAGAAGTCAAGCACTCAGGCCGTTTCAACGAATCGGATGTTAAAAATTTTCTATTAGAAATTCTGCCAGTAGTGCAATATATCCACAGCCAAGGAGTAATTCACCGAGACATCAAACCCGCCAATATTATTCGCCGAATTCAAGACGGTCACTTAGTTCTGATTGACTTCGGAGCGGTAAAAGACCAAGTTAGCCAAACAATATTATTAGACCCCGCCGACCAAAGCGCCAACACGAAATTTTCAGTCGGCACATTTAGTTTTGCCCCCCCGGAACAAATGGCGCTGCGGCCGATATTTGCCAGCGACATCTACGCAGTGGGTATGACTTGCTTGTACTTGCTGACAGGAAAATCGCCCAAGGATTTAGATTTTGATGGAGTAACCGGCGAAATTGTTTGGCAGCCCCACGTTCAGGTGAGTCCAAATTTTGCGCGGATTCTCGAAAAAATGCTGAAGCCGATGGTTGGGCATCGCTTCCAATCGGCAGCAGATGTCCTCAGAGCTCTCTCGGGCCAATTTGAAGACCCAAGTCTTATGGATGGCTTGGCAACTCAATTCAATGCCTCTTCTCGTACAGTTGAAGAACCGACAATATTTAATGACGAGGGTTCTTCGTGGTCACCGCCGAGGAGCAAAATCAATGAAGATTTACGATCGAACCACACCCGCGCTGGTAGAACTTCCTTCAGCCAATCTGGGAACACGGGGATGCAGCCGAGAGTTTCCCGGACTCTGGCTGAGTCCGGCAGAACTTTCGGAACGGTTGGACCTTCTAGCGACAATTTAGCAGCGTCAAAGCTATCGAAAGTTGCTCCTAAGTGGGATACCAACAGCTTGCGAGCGGCATATTTTAAAGGCAAGCGCGATTTTGCTGACTGCGAACTGTCGGGTTTGCAACTGCAAAAAGCGCAGTTAGCGGGGGGGAATTTTTATCAGGCTAGGTTGGTAAAAGCAAATTTGCAAGCAGCGGATTTGTCGGGGGCAAATTTAGGTCACGCGAGGTTAATTCAGGCGAATTTGCGAGATGCTAATTTGACTGAGGCTTATTGCAGCACTGCCAATTTTGAAGGGGCGGATTTCCGAGGTGCTGACTTGACGGGGGCTTATTTGACTAAGGCGAATTTGCGGGGAGCAAATTTGTGCGGGGCGAATCTTACGAACGCTACAGTTTCTGAGGAACAACTGGCAATGGCAAAGACTAATTGGCTTACTGTTAAGCCGGATGGCAAGCGGAGTTTTGGATTTTAAGAAGTCATGGGGCATGGGGCATGGGGCATGGGGAGTTGTTAGCTGCTACTAATCACCAATCACAACAGTCAACAGTCATCAGTCAACAGTCAACAGTCAACAGTCAACAGTCAACTCCCCACTCCCCCAGTCAGGTGAGTCGTCAGGAGGAAGCTCGATCGCCCCAAAGCCGCCTAAATTAAAAACTAGGAATGGAGGATTCGATCGCACCTAAACATGAAACTGCTCAACTCCCGCACTCGAACGCTTCTGTACACGGGCATCCTGGCGCTGGCCTACTTTGTTACCGGAAAACTCGCAGCGTCGATGCTGGGACTGGTGAAAGCCGAACCCTCCCCCGTGTGGCCGCCCGCCGGTATTGCTCTAGCGGCACTGCTACTGCATGGGCGACGGATGTGGCCGGGAATTGTCCTCGGTTCAGTGCTGTTAAACTCTACCGGGGGTATACCGTCGGCTGTCATTGTCACATCGGCCTTTAGCGTTACCCTGCAAGGGCTGGCTGGAGAGGCTTTGCTGACTTGGAGCGGATTTTCTACCAAACTCGATCGATTGCGAGATGTTCTGGCTTTAGTGGCGGGCGCTGTTATCGGGTCTACTTTGGTCGGTTCTATCCTCGGCAACTTGGGAACGTGCATTTTTGGTTGGGCTCAGTGGAGCAATTTCTCTCGCAACTGGTGGACTACGTGGCTCGGAGACGGCATGGGAATTTTGATTGTGACGCCCGTTCTGCTGACTTTGAACCACGCCGTTAATAGTTTTAAACCTCCACTAAAACTGAGATGTTTCATTATTCTCAATTACTTGTTTAGGAACAGGCAAGATGCCTGTGAAGCGAGAGATGAATTTGATTGTGGGACAGGCATTTTGCCTGTTATTGAAAATGGTGTAAGAAGTAAGATTAAACCGGGAATTATTTCAAGTTTAAAAGCATTTTTTAACTGGGACGATTGCGAATCACAAGTTACAAATTATTCAAGCCGATTTTCTGCAAGTGAAAACCGCTACAATCTTCTATTTGTAATTATTAATTATTCAGAAATAGCGCTCTGGCTGACTCTATTGCTGAGCGTGAGCTGGCTGTTTTTTTGCTCTAAAATACAAGCAGCGATCGCTCAGTATCCGCTGGAGTATCTGCCTTTTCCTCTGATAGTTTGGGCTGCCCTGCGGTTTCAACCGGCGGGAGCGATTTTTGCTTATTCGATCGTATCTTACATCGCGATTTGGGGAGCGGTGCAGGGAGGCGGCCCGTTTTTGGCCAAAAGCGATAATCTCAAACAGGCGGTTTTATTTTTACAAGCTTTTACCGGTACGATCGCCCTTGTGGCTCTGATGTTGGCCGCCGCCGTAGCAGAACGCCAGCAAGCGCTGGTGGAGGTGCGCCGCACGGCCGCCATGCTGCGCGACCGCGAAGCTAGTTTAGCCAACGCTCAGCGCATCGCTCAGTTGGGAAATTGGGATTTAAATTGCGCCGCCCTCACAGCAACTGACAACTGCCAAGAATCCGCAGAAGATCGTAGATCCCATATCGAATTGCGGTGGTCAAACGAACTTTACCGCCTCTTGGGTTTTGCTCCGGGAACTGTCAAACCTACACCAGAAGTTTTTTTGCAGGCCGTACATCCAGAAGACCGAGAATTGGTGGCGCGATCGCAGCGCCAAGCTATGTTTGAGCGCACACCCTATTGCATTAACTACCGAATTGTGCTGGCAGACGGTTCCGAACGCACTGTCTGCGAACAGTCGGCCATTCAGTCAGGGGCGATCGCCGCCACAGTCCAAGACGTTACCGAACGCCACCGCGCGGAAACCGCTTTGCGGGCGTCCTCCGATCGCGATCGCTTGCTCTCGGAAATCGCCCTGCGAATTCGCAACTCCCTCGACCTCGAAGAAATTCTCAACACTACTGTTGCCGAAGTCCGGCAATTTTTCAAGGCAGACCGCGCTTTTATCGGTATTGTGGACGCGGACGGGGTAAATCTTCCTAGCCCGGTATACGGTAAGGTTGTGGCCGAGTCTGTGGATGCCCAATACCGTTCTCTTTTGGGGTGGGTACTCGCTGACGAGAATCACCTCGAAAACCAGAAAACTTTTTATGCTAACAACCGCGTCCGATCTATCTCCGATACTGCTAGCGTTCAACTCAGCGTTCCTATTGCCCAATTGTACAGCGACTATCAAATTCGCGCGACGTTAAATGTGCCGATCGTCCTGGGGGATGAATTGTTCGGGCTCTTGGCCGTCAACCAGTGCTCCGGGTCCCGCCAGTGGCAGGAATTTGAAATAGATTTGTTAGAAAAACTCGCTACCCAAGTGGCGATCGCTCTCCAGCAAGCCCAACTTTTGCAGCAGGTAAAAGCTCTCAATGCCAACTTGGAATATCAAGTGGAGGAACGCACCCGCCAACTACAGCAAAAAATGCACGAACTGCAAGAAAGCAACCGCCTCAAAGACCTATTTTTGCACGCAGTTTCTCACAATCTCCGCACTCCTGTTATGGGAATGTTAATACTGCTGAAAAATTTGCTCAACAAATCGCCCTCTGACTCTCTACAAGATGTTCCGGTTTCTCGATCGATTTTGCAGCGCATCGTTCAAGCCAGCGAACACCAGTTGACTATGGTTAATTCCCTGCTTGATGCTCACGCTAGCGAGGTTAAAGGTATTGTTCTCAATCCTTTACCGCTAGATTTGCAGTCTTTAGCTTCAGCCATTGTTGCCGATTTAGAACCGATGCTAGCCAAAAATCAAGCAACTTTAACTCAGGAAATACCAGTGGATTTGCCACAAGTCAAGGCCGATCGCCAACACTTGCAGCGGGTGCTAGAAAATCTGTTGACTAATGCTATTAAACACAATCCTCCGGGAGTCAATATAACTTTTAAAGCCGAGGTAATTGAACTTGAAACAGCGCTAAGTTATGAAGAAAATTCCCAGGCTTTAACATCGCCCAATAATCCGCTTGCCCGCTGTATCGCTAACCGGATATCTCCTGCGGGCGATCGTCCTAGGATAGGCGAGACAGCCCAAAAAAATCAGGAAACCCTGGCCAAATTTAACCTGGACGGCAGTTGCAAAATGCCCCGCTATCAGGGTCAAATTGGCAATATCGGCAGCAAATTGCCCGGAGTCACCGTAAAAATGGTTCGCTGTACTGTAACAGATAATGGAGTAGGAATCAGCGCCAAACAGCGGGAATCTCTATTTGAACTTTACGTTCACGACCCTAATAGCCGACAATTAACAGGGCTGGGTTTGGGCTTGTACCTCTCCAAGCAAATTATCAAAGCTCACGGCGGCGAAATTGGCGTCGAAAGCACTCCCGGCGGTGGTTCGACTTTCTGGTTTTCGCTACCTGCTGTCAACTCGGACGATCGATCTTTGTCAATATAAAATATAAAATCTAAAATCTAAAATGCTATGAACTATTTGGGCAATGCAAAATCCGTTCAGGCGTTAACGGTTTACGAGGTGTGGCGCGATCGCTTCCTCCGAGAGCGGCTGCGCCCTGCAGTCGGAATTGCCATCTTTTTTGCCTTCACAATAACGGTCTATTTTCTAGGCGAAAGATTCTTCGCTCACCAGGAGTTTGAAAGTGTTTATTTGTACACGAGCGCTGCTGTAGAATTGGGTTTGTTGACCTGTTTTGTGTTGCAAAAAACCTCCTTTGGACAGCGCTATCCCGGTTTGCTATTTTTGGCTTTTTCGTGGTCGCTGACTGTGGTTGTACAGCTTGGGCTAGCTGTCGCACAAGCCGGGGAATTACCAATTTTTACTTGGATTTTAGCGTTTTTGATCCAAGCTACGCTGATCCCCGTCCGCTGGCGCCTCCACCTGATTTCTCAACTCGGCGTTTTGTGTTGCCACGTCGGGATAAATTTGGTTTTAAATCTAAGTTTTGCTAAGTATACTCCTTTTAAGTTGACCGGGTTGTACTTATATTTGTTTTGGATTTGTTTGATTTGCGATTTGTCGGTTTATTGGTACGAATGTCTGCAACGGAAAGAGTTTAGTACCAGGCGTGAGTTGGAATCTGCTTACCAGCAGTTGGAGGTGGCGGAGGCGAAGTACCGCAGCATTTTTGAGAATGCCGGCGAGGGAATTTTTCAAAGCACTCCCGATGGTCGTTATATTACTGCAAATCCAGCTTTGGCGCGGATTTACGGCTGCGATTCTCCCGAAGAAGTGACAGCAAAGTTTACTGATATTGAGCGGCAGTTGTACGTCGATCCGGCTCGCAGAAAGGAGTTTTTGCGAGCGATCGAGGAAAGCGGCACAGTATCGGATTTTGAATCTAAAATTTACCGCTCAGACGGCAGTATTGTCTGGATTTCTGAGAAGGCGCGGGCGGTACGGGATAGCAGCGGCGCCGTGCTTTATTATGAGGGTTTAATTGAGGATATCACGCAGCGCAAACAGGCACAAGAATCGCTGCGGATGTTTATCCACGCTCTTTCTCACGACTTGCGAAACCCGGTGGCGGGAATGTTAATGGTGCTGAAAAATTGGCAGACGAAACCTGGGGATTCGATCGCAATTCCCCGTTCTATTTTGGAGCGGATGATTCAAGGTAGCGAGCAGCAATTGCGCTTGATAAATTCGCTGTTGGAAGTTCACGCGGGGGAATTGCGCGGTTTTGTTTTGCACTGCGAATCGGTTGATTTGAGGGCGCTAGTTGAAGCTGCTGCGACAGATTTGGAGCCTTTAATGAATGAGGGTAAAGCTACTTTTAAAAATTTTGTCCCGGATGATTTGCCAGCCGTGAATGCTGATAAAACTCAGTTGTGGCGCGTGTTATCTAATTTAATTTCTAATGCTTTGAAACACAATCTACCGGGATTGAATTTAACAGTTTCGGCTCAAGTAATCCAGGCGGATAAATTAATTATAAATCAAAGCACAGCAAAACAAGACACCGACAAGTTACCGATTACCAATCCACAATCCCCCATTACCAATCCCCAATCCCCAATCCCCAATCCCGGAGCTAGGATGATTTACTGTACCGTGGAAGATGACGGGGCGGGAATATTGCCGGAACAGTGCGAACATCTTTTTGACCTTTACGTTAGGGGCGATCGATCCCGACACTCGGTTGGTTTGGGTTTGGGTCTCTATCTTTGTCGGCAAATTATAGGTGCTCACGGCGGCCAAATTGGGGTAATTAGCACTCCCGGTGCAGGGGCAAGTTTTTGGTTTACTTTGCCACTGGCTGAGAATTTCAGGTGATTTTTTGTATTTTTAATTACATTTTACCTAGCAATCGTGCCAGATATTTAGAACGTTATTAATTGCTGAAACCATTGCGAAATATGCTCTTCCTTCTGCCTGCAGCTATACTTTTGTTGTGCCGTCGCAGGTGCTTTTTGAGTTGTGCAAGCCAAATCTGTCGATCGGACTATTTCGATCAGACTATTGATATTAATTTAAAACCATGGTATATTTACCCAAAGTTTTTAAACGAAAAATAAATTTCCGATATTCACATTTTCTTTAGAAAGATCATTTAATCTAGAAAATCTCTAAAACTAGATAAAAAATATGCAATTTATGTTTGTCGAGCAAAGCTCAGAAAATACAGCTAAAGACGATGCAGCTAAGTACGAATCAGCTAAATATAACGAGCGGTCGTTCTCAACTTTAATGCGGGCGCTCCGTCTTTCCCAAGGTTACTTTTCTTTCGTTTTAGTCAACTGTAACTCGCTAACTTTGCGGCAGCAAATAGTCGATCGGCTGCAAGTACATTGTCCCGTGAAACCGCGGCAACTGTTTTTGCCCAAATCGGCGACAACTCTCTACACGACAATTGCAGAAGAAATAGACGGCGAAAAGCCTCCTGCTTTAATGCTCCTCGGTTTGGAATCAGTGGAGGCGATCGATCGATTGCTCATTTCTACCAACCTATTATGCAGCGAATTCAGCAAAAAATTTTCGTTTCCCCTCGTCTTTTGGGTGACGGATGAGCTCCTGAGAAAAATCATTCGTACCGCCCCCGATTTATACAATCGGATGACGACAATTAGATTCATCAGTAATTAGTAATCAGCCCATCGATTTGAGATTTGAGAGTTGAGATTTTTAACAGTCAACATTTAACAGTCAACAGTCAACAGTCATTAGTCAAGTGTTAAATTCCGCTTCCCAAATCAGGACTAATTCTCGCGCCTCTGCAGTTCCCTCAGCCGGAAAACCTGCCAAAAAGTCTTTATCGGCCCCCACGTCGTAAGGCCCTTCCTTAAACTCCAAAATCACAGTATCCTGTGTCAAAGCTACTAACGTGTGAATAGTGCCCTCTGGCAGTTCGACAGCGCGAGTCGGGCCCGCAGCGCTGACTCGCAAGGAGCGCAGGATTTGACCGTTTTCGTTCAAAATAACAATACCGACTTCGCCTTGAATCACCACAAAAAACTCAAAACCGTTAACTGCAGGCGGGCGCAGGTGTTGGTGAGGGCGGACGTAAGTGCCTGGTTGCAGCACGTTGACAAACCGCTGCACTTTTTCAGACAAATCGTGGAAATTGTAGTTTTGTCGCTGGCGGGGACTGCGCCGGGAGGAAGCGGCAACTTCGTCTAGCAATTCTTGCGTCAGCAATTTGATCGGAGGGGACTGCACAACAGATATCCTGTATTTAATAGTTTATGAACAAATGGGCTAGTCTGGGATCATCGTTATCAGCATCTCTTGACACATGGAAATCGCAACTCAGGTGCGTATCACTAAGGCAATGCGTTTGTCAAGTATCTTTAGAAAAAGTATTAGCCCGATCGCCCTTTTGACTATTCTAGTCTGCGCCAGTAGCGTTTCTGCGTCTGAACCGAGGGTGATACCGTTGGTTCAGCAGCAATTCTCACAGCAGCAATTTAAAGAAGAAATTCGCGATCGAGTTCAAGAAGAAGTTGACATTGCTTTTGGGCGCACGGCGGTACTGCTTAACGGGCTGGTAATTGCCCTAACTTTGTTTCCGACAGCAGCCGGAGTCGGGGTTTGGTTTCTGTTGAGCAAATTGTCCAAGCAGACAACAATTGCCCGCCAAGAAATTGAAAGTCTCCATTACGATACAATCTCTCAATTAAAACTATTAATTTCCGACGCTGAAACTATCTTAGGCGAAATTCAACACCAAAGTCACTCGACCGAGGCAGAAACAGACCTTTTATTCCCCGATGCCCAAATTCAAGAATTTGCTCCGGTTAACTATGGCAATTACCAACAGCTATTGACAGCCGGCGACTATGCTAAACAGGGAGATGCTTGTTTCTTTGAAAACCGTTATCAAGATGCGATCGCGGCTTACGATCGGGCCCTGCAAATTCAGCCGGATTTAGCCGATACTTGGAATAACCGAGGAGTAGTGCTCACGAGAATGCAGCGGTATCCAGAGGCGATCGCCTCTTACGAACAAGCTACTACAATTCGTCCGAATTATCCCGATGCTTGGAACAATCGAGGCGTGGTATTGTTGGAGTTGCAGAAGTACCAGGAGGCGATCGGCTGTTACGAACAAGCAATTCAAGCCAAACCGGATTATGCCGACGCTTGGAACAACCGAGGCGTTGCTTTTTCCAAAATGCAGGAGTACGAACAAGCAGTAATTTCTTACAATCAAGCCCTACAAATTAAAAATGATTATACTGACGCTTGGAACAATCGAGGCGTTGCACTCTCCAAATTGCAAAAATACGAAGCTGCGATCGCTTCCTACGACAATGCTGCTAAAATTCGGCCTGACTTTTACAGAATTTGGTACAACAAAGCCAGATGTTATGCCCTACAAGGTAAAATTGAATTAGCAATTGAAAATTTAAAGCGCGCCCTCAATCTCAATCCGAATGTATGTAAAGAGTTGGCCAAAAGTGAAGCTGATTTGGAGAAGATTCGCGAACACGACGCATTCAAGCAGTTGATTAATTGAGGGGAACTAAGGAAATGAGTGGGAAAATACATACAGCAATACGGTTCAGTTAAAACTGTTTCTTCCCCGGAGATCCCCCTAAATCCCCCTTAAGAAGGGGGACTTTGAGTAAGTTCTTGTCCCCCCCTTCTTAAGGGGGGCTAGGGGGGATCGGGCTTAACTGAACCGTATTGCTTCATAAACCGGGAATCTGCTTTAAGTAGTCAAAAGCGAGTGAAACGAAGCTATTGGCTTTCTGTTCGGGCAGTTGTACATTCGGTTATACAGCAAGGTTTATTTGTGCCTACCTACTTATATCAAATCCGTTAGCATCGGAATAGTAAATTCGAGTTGACTGTTGACTGTTGACGCCGTGAACAGTCAACAGTCAACATCACCTGACGGTGTAACCGGAAATGATATTACTTCTGTTTAATTACAACCAAAGTAATGTCATCAAATACTTTTTGTTCCCCGATGTATCGCCGCACGTCGTCAATCACAGCTTGCTTGATTTCTGCTGCTGACTGTTCCCTGTTAAGGACAACAACTTCAATCAATGGCTCGATACCGTATTGATTTTTCTTCATATCAAAAGCTTCGGTAATTCCATCTGTGTAGAGTATGACAACATCCCCCGAATTCAACTGTATTTCAGTAGAAGCAATGAAATCGGCAATATCTGGTTCCAAGGCGATGGGAAAGCCTAACTCGATGGTATCAATCCGCTCTACTTCGCCGCAGTCACGCACGACAATCACCTCTTCGTGCTGTCCGCTCAAATGCAGGGTGTTGTCCCGATATTCTAGCAAAGAAAGGCTCATATTTTTACCAGAATCCATGCGCTCTACGTTGTCAAAAAGCGTTTGGTTGACTGTCTGCAATAATTTAACGGGGTCGGTTTCCTTGTGAACCAGCAAAGTGCGAATGGCTGTTTGCGCCATAATCATTAACACGCCGCTTTCTAAACCGTGTCCTGTCACGTCGCCGATGCCAATTGTGGCTTTACCACTGTGATTTAGTACGTCGTAATAGTCGCCACCAACTTCATCAGCCGGTTCCATGAATGCAGCAATTTCTAGCCCTGCAATTGACTCTAATTCCTGCTGTTGAGGCAAAATCATTTGTTGCAGGCGGCGGGTTACGTCTAGTTCCGCACTCATGCGAAGGTTGTCTACTTTTAGCCGATCGTTCAAAACCAATATTTCTTTATTAGCTTGGGCTAATTGTGCCGTGCGTTCTTCTACTTTTTGTTCTAGGGTTTGATAAAGTTGGGCGTTTTCTAAGGCGATAGATGCCTGGGAAGATAGGAGTTTTAAAACTTCTATTCGCGCTGGGGTGAATACTTTTTCTGCTAGGTTATTTTCTAAGTAAACTACGCCCATGAAGCGACCTTGATTGATGATGGGAGTACAGAGTATGGATTTGGTTTGATGGGCAACAATATAGGGGTCTGCGGCAAACATTGCCTCGGTAGTAGCATTGTTTAAGACGGCAGGTGTTTTGGTTCTTTCTACATAGTTGATGACGCTCATGGGGAGGATTTCGGGGAGGGGCAGATGGGGGATTTGTGAGAGGGTGATGTTGTCGCCTTCGACTTGTCCGACGGCTTCTATGGTGAATGTGTTTGAGTGTTTGAGCAGCAAATATCCGGTTTGTGCGCCGGCATTTTCTATGGCGATTTTAATTAGTTTTGCTAGCAATTCACTGAGGACTATTTCACTGGAAATGGCTTGGGCAGCTTTGAAGACGGAGGCTAGGTCAAATCCTTCGGAATTGCTGCTACTGGTGATGATAGTGGCTAAGGTGAGGCTGGTTTCTGAGGGTTTTTGAGCGTTGATTTTGGCGAAGAATTGCGGATATCGGGTTTCTAAGTCTTTGACTTTGGCTTTGGCTCCCCAGCGGATGTAGCAGTAGTATGCTTCTAGTAGGAAGAAGCGGGCCATGTTTTCTTGGCCGCGAGTTAGGTGAAATTCGCCGTTGAGTTCGTTGGCGAGGGCTTCTTCTTGGGTGTATTGTTGTTCTCTGGCCCCGCTGATGGCCGCATCGTAGAGGGTGATGGCTGCGGGGTAGTCTCCTAAAATTCTCGCTTTTTCTGCTTCTATTAGGTCGTATTTGTGTTGGTAGTTGGCGGGGCAATTGTTTGCCCAATGTCTCATTGTTTGTTGATTGGTGGCTACTTGTTCGAGATATTCTCTCTGTTCGGTTTCGCTGACGTGGGGATATTGAGCGAGGAGGCTGAGGGAGTAGTAAAAGTTGAGTTGTGCTGTCACCAGCATCCCTCGAACAGGTGCTTGATATTTATCTGCTTGCCGAGCATTTTCAACGGCGGCTTCGCGTTCTTTAAATAAATATGAAAGTAAAGTTTTAAAAGTGTATATAAAAAATAAGTTATAATAATTATTCATTTGTAATGCCGCTTCAAGAGCCTCTTTTTCATTATATTGATCGCCAGTTAAGTCAGTAGGTCGGTTTGACTGACCCAGTAAATTCAAGTAAAGTTGTCGATACATCTTAATAGCTTCAAAGGAATGAGATTGCTTGAGTTTGCCAATCAAAGATACATACTCTCTGGTTTTAACATCCAGAAAATCTAAGTCGTTACCCGCAAAGAATATATGAAGATTATTTATTAGAATTGCATAGCAGCCATACTCTAAATTTCCGGTTTCTAGCCCACTATTAACAGCCTCTTGCAAAGAGTCTATGGTTGCCCTAACATGGTCTTTCCAGTGTCGAATAGATGAGTTAAAGCAATATAAAACAATTGCTTTTATATTTTTGGCATTGAATTGCTCCAGCAATCTTAAAGATAACTGACCAAATCTATATCCTGAATCAATATCTCCAGAAGCAGTCAAAAAGATACCATAATGAACGTACACACCAGCAGCTAAAGGAGGATTGCCGTAAGTTAAGCAGAGATCCACCATTGCAAATAAAAGCCGCGACAGTAAAGCAGGATTCGTGATATAAGCAGCCGAAGTAACTGTTAAAAGAATCCGAATTGCGGCAAAGTGATAAGGATATGTCATTTCGGGAAGGTTGGCTAAATCCTCAATTTCTTTATTTTCTTCGGCCAGTTTTCTTGAAATTGCCTGAATCAAAATTCCGGGATCTTCCGACATTTCAGACAGCGATATCCCTAATTTTTCCAGAACCTCCAGCCCTGTCTCTATTGCTTCTGAAAACCTGTATTGAGAAATATAAGACTGAATTTTAACTTCATAAACTTTCACCCTATCCAAAAGCGTTTTTGCCTCTTGCAACACCACTTCTAAAAGCTGTTCCGCCCGTGCAAAATTAGCGTTTAAATATTCAGCTTCTACGGTTTCCACATAGATAGGCAGCGTTAAGTCATAATCACTCTGCCAACCATCGGCAGCCAGCAGTCCCAAACTGAGATTAAAATAATTAACAGCCGCTTCAAAGGCTGCGGATGCTTTAGCTTTTTGACCGGCAATCAAGTTAAGTTCTGCTAACAGGTTTTTGTCTGACTGTGTAGCCAGTAGAAGTGATGCCTCTGTGGTTGCCTCTATGCCAAAATTCAATTGATTAACCAGGGCAAAAATATTGTTTTTGCGTTCTTCTGCTGTAGTATTTTGCAGCAGTAATTGACCGATTTGGAAGTGAGTTGATTTTTTCTCGGTTTCGGGAATCAAAGAATAGGCAGATTGCTGCACTCTATCGTGCAAGAATTTGTAATCTACTTTCACATCTTGCAGCCGCACTGATTCAGATTCCGACTCGACAAATACCAAGGGAATTTTGTAGGCTTCCGAAAGAGGCAAAATCAAACCCGCCTGAAGCGCCGGCCACAACTGCGCGCCCGTTACTAATTCTGATGCTTGGTTAACAATGGCTAAAACATCTAAGTTGAAAGTGTTGCCAATGCAAGCGGCAAGTTTTAAGGCTTTCTGAGTAACCTCTGGTAGTTTTTGGATGTTTCTAGCAATCAGTTCGACAACGTTTAAATCGGTAATGCCAATGGCTTGGATTGCCTCGATATCCCATTGCCATCTGTCGCTGCTGGCTTGATAATGCAGTAGGCTTTCCAAGGCAAGGGTTTTCAGCAGTTGGGTTAAAAAGAAAGGGTTGCCTTGGGTTTTGCTAAACAGGAGTTGGGAAAAGGATTGAATGCGTTTTGTGGCTGCCGATTCATTGAGAGTATCGGCAATCAGTTGGCTAACATGATTTAGCGCTAAAGGTTGGACGGTGATGTTGTTGAGATTAGCCCCGGATTCGCGGATTTTTTCTAAGGTTTGAATTAAAGGGTGAGTGGGGTTGACTTCGTTATCGCGATATGCTCCAATGATTAACAAAAATTGGCTGTCAGAGTCACTCATCAGCAGTTGCATCAGTTTCAGGGAGGCTGCATCTGCCCACTGCAAGTCATCTAAAAACAGGACAACGGGGTGTTGGGGCTGACAAAAGACTTTGAGGAATTGTTGAAAAACTCGATTGAAGCGGTTTTGTGATTCTGTTGGCCCTAATTGTGGCACTTCTGGCTGCGAACCGATAATAAATTCTACTTCGGGGATGACATCAATGATGACTTGGGCATTGGGGATGAGGGCATCTAAGAGTTGATGTTTCCAACTGGCAATTTGTCCGGCATTTTCTGTGAGTAATTGGTTAATTAAGGCTTGAAAAGCTGTGATGATGGCTGAGTAGGGAATGTTGCGGTTAAATTGGTCGAATTTGCCGGAAATGAAATAACCCCGCTGGCGGACTATGGGTTTGTGAACTTCGTTGACGATGGCGGTTTTGCCAATACCGGAATAACCGGAAACGAGGATCATTTCGGCATGGCTTTGATCCCCCCCGGCCCCCCTTGATAAAGGGGGAGTAAGAGTGGAGGAGGATTCTGCTTCGGAAGCGTAGCTTTGATCCCCCCCAGCCCCCCTTGATAAGGGGGGGGTAAGAGGTGTTGGGGTAAGAGGGGATTCTGCTGGTTCTAAAGCCCCCTTAGTAAGGGGGGCGGGGGTTAGAGATGTCGGGGTAAGAGTGGATTGGCTGATTCTTTCAAAGGCGGCTAGTAATTCTATTACTTCCTGTTCGCGGCCGTAAAGTTTTTGTGGAATCAGAAGTTGGCTACCTTTGTCGCGGGTGGCAATGGCAAAAGGTGCTATTGTTTCTGTAGCAAGCAACTGATTTAAACAAGTTTCTAAGTCAAATTTTAACCCCGCTGCGCTTTGATATCTCTCTTCTGCGGTTTTGGCTAATAGTTTCATGACGATATCAGAAATAACTTGGGGAATTTCTCTAATTTCACAAAGCGGTAACGGCTGTTTAGCTAAGTGACAATGTATTAATTCCATCGGCTCGACCGTGGCAAAAGGTAACTGACCCGCGAGCAGTTCGTATAAAGTCACTCCTAAAGAATAATAGTCGGTTCGGTAATCTACCGAGCGGTTCATTCGCCCCGTTTGTTCTGGGGAGAGATAGGCGAGAGTACCCGCCAGTTCCGAGGGGTTGCTCACAGATTGATTTTCTTGTTGCAAGCGGGAGGAAATGCTAAAGTCAGTGAGTTTGACTTCGCCTGTGGTAGAGTTAATAATGATATTGCCCGGTTTAATATCTTTGTGAATAATCGAATGGCGGTGCAAATAATCTAAGGCATCTATTAAGACAATGGCAATTCTCAGAACTTCTGTTAAAGGGAAGGTTTGGTTAGTAAGTAACAGGTCGAGAGAGGAGCCGCCAAAATCTTCTAAAATTAGGGCAAAGCTATTGCGATAGTTTTCTAGGCTATAGACTTTTGTGATACTAGAACTGTCTAGGGGTTGGGCAATTTTGTATTCATTTCTGAGGCGGGTGACTTCTTCCAGAGTTGGGTACTCGGATTTAAGGAGTTTGACGATAACGGGTTGCTGGTCTGCTTCGCGGTAGCCTCGATAAACCAAACTTTTTACGCCGCTGTGAAGTTCTTGTACAATGCGATATCCGTTAAGTCCGAGCATAGTCCGTGCGCTATTTGGTATTGTACTTGTTAGTGATATTAACCTATCGGGAGTGAAAACCACTGTATCATCAAGAAAATCCGTAAAAATTCACATTTTGCACCACGATAAAAAAGCTGTAGGGGCTGGTTCGCCAACAATATATAACGATAACCAACAATCTAAATAAACCCGCCCAACCCCACCAATCGCCCACATCAACCAGAAATTTGCATCGAATATTACTATGTGGATGATGATTGTTCGTTGGGTGGGGCGGGTTTTCGAGATTGTTTGTTTTTGGCGATTATGGTTGGCGAACCCGCCCCTACAGCATTTAGGATGATACAATTCCCAGTCAAAGGCAAATGATATTATTTCTCTTTCTCAAAAAAGGGCGATCGCCAGTTTCCTAGACTTTGAAGCCTTGGGCTTTGCCGACTGTAAACCAGGGTGCGGTCAATAGTTGCCGATCGAAACTGTAGAGAACGCATCTGCTATACAATAACAGCAAAATCTGTATTTCCCGCAAAAGGGAGCTAGGAGAAAATTATGGCTTTTCCCCAGGATTGGAGAAGTTGGGAAACACAAATAGCCCGACTGATTGGTCAAGCATGGTTGGACGAAGCTTTATATAATCGGCTACTCAACGAACCCGCAGCCACGCTGCGAGACAATGGGTTAATTTTGGAAGATTTCGTAGAAGTCCAAGTAAATCAGGCTCCCGATGCAGTTCCCATCCTTCGAGGTACTTCAGGGGAAACGGTGATTTATGTCCTACCCCTACCTCTCAAACCTGACGATCTGACAGACGAACAGATTAGCAATTGGATTGATGGGCGGGCTGAGATATTACCAGGCGGACTTAGGGTCTGTTGCTCCTAAAGTCCCTTTAGCTTAGCGCAGGCTGCACCTGTAGCTTGCCAGTTTTTCGGCCCCGCTTGTTAGTCGCAGCGGGGCCGCTTCAGAAGAGTTGGTGTTTCCGCAGTTGACAAGCGGATGAGACTGTTGTACTGTATCGGCATTAATTGCCAGAACAAGATTAGGTTGATCTAACAGAGGAATATAATTATGTCAGTTTTGCAACCAGATTTGACGGCGAGCGAACAGGAAATGTCGAAGGCGATCGCGCAGGCTTGGTTAAGTGGCGTTCCTGAAGGTACGACGATCGGTGAAATGCGATTGCCCGCGAAACCCGACGATCTGACAGACGCACAGATTAGCGATTGGATTGAGGGGGGAACAGAGATAGCTCCTGGTTCGCCTCCTAAGTCTACCTAAAGTCCCTTTAGCTTGCCGCAGGCTGCACCTGTAGCTTGCCAGTTTTTCGGCCCCGCTTGTTAGTCGCAGCGGGGCCGCTTCAGAAGAGTTGGTGTTTCCGCAGTTGACAAGCGGATGAGACTGTTGTACTGTATCGGCATTAATTGCCAGAACAAGATTAGGTTGATCTAACAGAGGAATATAATTATGTCAGTTTTGCAACCAGATTTGACGGCGAGCGAACAGGAAATGTCGAAGGCGATCGCGCAGGCTTGGTTAAGTGGAACTCTCTAGTCACAGCGGGGTCGATCGAGGAGAGTTAGCTTTTCGGGCGATCGACTATAGTTAATTTATAGATTTAAATTTTTAAGAGTATGGAAACCGTAAATAGCGATCGGGCTAAAACGAAAAAGATTGAATGAGGAGGCGATCGCACAAATTGTGGTACACACAATCTTGTCGTAGGTAAGGTGCGTCGCCACCGGTCAAACAGCAAGTTCCATTTAACCTCTCACAGATCCGCACCCTACAAAACTTGAGGAGAGGAAGCTTTTCCGGGGATAAAAACTGGCAAGCGCGATCGGACTTGACAAGAGGACGCGGCGGTTGTAATTTGTCACAATTATTGCTAAAATTAAGAGTAAAAAATTATTCTGATTAGCCAATGAGCAACATCTCTATCAGCTTACCAGATGACTTAGTTACCTATGTCAGTCAAAAAGCGCCAAACCCCAGTGCTTTGATAGAATCTCTCTTGCAACAATGGCGAAAACAGCAAGAAAAACAAGCTTTAGCAGATGCTTGTCAGCTAATTGATGAACTAAATTTAGGATGGGATGAGGAATGGCAGACTCAGGTGATTACCGACTGGGAAGTATCTGGATAGCGAGATTCGCTTTACTAAAATCAATCGCAAAATTATATTAAACACCCTTCAGGATGCTCTACCAACCAAAGTTTAAAAATTGCTTCACCGTCGAAATCATCAAATCGGTAGGAGTATTCCTGATCTCCGAGTCAGATTCCTTCGTCCTCTCAGGCCACCTTTACGAACTATTAACCCCCTTAATTAACGGTAACAACACCGCCGACGAAATCGTCAACCAACTGCGAGGTCAAGCCTCACCCGCAGAAATTTACTATACCCTAGCCCTGCTAGAAAAACAAGGCCACCTCATCGAAAACGACACCTCCCTCCCCGATGAAACTGCCGCCTTTTACACCCTTTTAAACATCTCCCCCCAACAAGCCACATCGCGCCTACAATCCCTGAAAGTTGCCGTCATCTCCTACAGCCAAATCCCAGCCGAAGCTTGTGTCAGCGCCCTAGAAACCCTCGGCATTCAAGTCTCAACCACCGCAGATATCACCCTGATCGTAGCCGACGATTACCTGCAACCAGAACTGGGAGAATTCAACCAAAAAGCCCTCCAAACAGGCAAACCTTGGCTACTCCTAAAACCTACAAGTTCCACAATTTGGATAGGCCCGATTTTCCACCCCGAAACCACCGCCTGCTGGGAATGTCTCGCCCAACGCCTGAGAGCAAATCGCCCCACCCAAAGCTTCATCCAGCGTCAAAAAAAATACTCAAAACCCTTATCAAATCCCCCATCTTACCTACCTTCCACCCTACAAATAAGCTTAAATTTAGCCGCCACAGAACTAGCCAAATGGATTGTCCAAGGCGACAATAAAAATTTAGAAAATACCATAATTGCCTTTGACACCAAAACCCTCAAAACCACCAATCACACCATAACTAAACGCCCCCAATGCCCCGAATGCGGTCAACTTCCGCCCCAAGAAATCCAGCCCTTTGTCCTCCAAAGCCAGAAAAAAACCTTTACCGCCGACGGCGGCCATCGCGGCTTTTCCCCAACCGAAACCCTGCAAAGATTTGACAGCCAAATCAGTCCCATCACCGGAGTTGTGCGCGGTTTACTCAAAGTTCCCCAAACAACCAATGCTTTAACACCGAACTACTTAGCCGGCCACAATTTCGCCACCATGTTCGATGATTTGTACTTCCTCAAAGAAAACCTACGGGGAAGAAGTGCCGGCAAAGGCAAAACCGACGAACAAGCCAAAGCCAGCGCCTTGGGAGAAGGCATTGAGAGATATTCCGGCGTATTTCAAGGCGACGAAATCCGAAAAAAAGGCAGCTATCAAACAATGGGAGAAACCGCCATTCACCCCAATGATTGCATGGGTTTCAGTGAAGTACAATATAGCACTCGCCACGACTGGAATAGAACCTGTCCCAGCTTCTTTCAAAGAGTCCCCGAACCCTTCGATACCAGCCGAGAAATTGACTGGACACCAATTTGGTCATTAACTCATCAACGAGTCAAATATTTACCCACAGCTTACTGTTATTACGGCTATCCCAAACCCGAAAAACCCGACTGTTGGGCGGACTCCAACGGTAGCGCCGCCGGCAATACCAAAGAAGAAGCAATTTTGCAAGGATTTATGGAATTAGTCGAGCGAGATAGCGTTGCCTTGTGGTGGTACAATCAAGTTAAAGTCCCCGCCGTTGATTTAGATAGCTTTAACGATTCCTACATTAAAGAACTCAGAAACTATTATCAAAGTATAGACCGCACTCTGTGGGTTTTAGACCTCACCAACGATTTTAACATCCCCGTTTTTGCCGCCCTTTCTCACCGCATCGACAGAGAAATCGAAGATATTATTTTTGGTTTTGGCGCACATTTTGACCCCAAAATTGCCCTATCTCGCGCCTTAACAGAAGTCAATCAATCGTTACCCTCAGTATTAACCTTCAACAGCGATGGTAGCACAAATTACGGAGTTTCCGACGGCCTCACCGTTGAGTGGTACAAAACCGCCACCCTAGAAAATAAATCTTATTTAACGCCCGATACTTCCCAACCTTTAAAATTACTATCTGACTATCCCCCCTTAGCCAGCGATGATTTAAAAGCAGACGTTGAAAAGTGCGTAAAAATAGCTGAAACATTAGGCTTAGAAACCTTTGTTTTAGATCAAACCCGGCCAGACATTGGCTTAAATGTCGTCAAAGTTATAGTGCCAGGAATGCGGCACTTTTGGAAACGCTTAGCACCAGGGCGACTTTATGACATTCCGGTGAAATTAGGCTGGCTAGATGCACCCATCCCCGAACACCAAATCAACCCATTCCCGATATTCTTTTAAGATTAATTATGAGTGAAACCATCCCCCAAATCATCCTAACTTTTAAGCCAGAAATTTCTATAATTGAGGATGCCGAAAAAGGCTTAATCTTAAAAGCCCCCTACATCGACTTTAACATCAACAAACTCTCCCCCGGAATTGTCGCCGCGATTAAAGTTATTTCTACCGCAGGCGCAACCGAAACAGCCCTAACTCAACTGGTAGTTGCTACCGATGGCAGTTCCGCCCTCGCTAAATTCTACTACTACCTAGAACAATTTGTCATCCTGGGTTTAGTTTACCATACTTTAGAAATAGACGGCAGTGCGATCGCTACAGCCGTCCCCATAGCCACACCCTATAAATGGCAATTATCAGAGATAATTACTGATAACAACTATCTACTTTCGCGCTTTGCCTATTGCCACTCAGAAAAATCCCATTTAGTTGTCGAATCCCCCCTTTCCAAAGCCAAAATTATCCTCAAAGATTGGCGCAGTGCAGCTTTAATCAACGAACTATCGCAACCTAAAGCCATCTCGGATTTAACCAAAATTCCGGGGATTTCTGAAGCCAGCGCCCGATTATTTATCAGCTTTTTGTTAACCGCTGAACTGCTATCATCTGTCAACAACAATAGCAGCTTAGAACAAAGTGAAACTCTAACTCAATGGGAATTTCACGATTTATTATTTCACTCCCGCAGTCGAGGCGGCCGACATTCCAATCCGATTGGTAAAACCTTTCGATTTTTAGGGCAAATCGAACCGACACCCGTGCTCAAAGCCAAACCATCGAACGAGATTATTAATCTTTATCAACCCAACATCGATAGTTTGAAACAAATAGATAGACCTTTTACAGCAATTTTAGAAGAAAGAAAATCCATTCGGCAACATGGAGAAAAGCCGATTACTGTTGAACAATTAGGAGAATTTCTCTATCGTTCCGCGAGATTGCGCGAGATTGTCCCCAGAGATAACATGGATTGCAGCAATAGACCTTATCCAACCGGAGGCGCTTGCTACGATTTAGAGATTTATACAGCTATCAATTCCTGTGAAAATATTGATGCTGGGTTGTATTATTATGCACCCGAAGAACACCAACTTTGTAAAATTTCTGGGAAAACAAAGCAGGTAGAAGCATTGCTAAAAAGTGCAGGATTGTCAGTACAGATAGAGGTAGAACCACAGATTTTAATTCTGCTATCCTCTCGGTTTTCGAGAGTAACTTGGGGCTATGAATCAATGGCCTATAGTCTAATATTAAAGCACGTTGGGATTTTGTATCAAACCATGTATTTAGTGGCAACAGCCATGAATCTCGCGCCGTCGGGAGTGGGCGGGGGAAATTCCGAGTTATTTGCAGCAGCAGCCGGATGCGATTATTTTGCCGAATCCTCAGTGGGAGAGTTTATCTTGGGGAGTCGGTGATTAGTTTCCATTGGTGTCAACTTAAGCTGTCAGTCCGCCCAGTTCTTTCGTCCGCCTGTCAGTCCGCCAGGGAATGAATTCCCTGTCTAATAGCGAAAGTCCTCTCAAAGAGGACTAATAGACATCTCCAAAAAAGCGAGTTTTGAACAGGCAAGATGCCTGTTCCACAAGAAATATGGTCGAGGTAGAATGAGTTTTTCAGTCCTCTTCAGAGGACTTTAGCTATTAGCCAGGGAATTCATTCCCTGGCGGTCTGGGAAACAGTAAAATGAATTTTACGACCCCAAATCATAACTGGGTGGCAACCATTCAGGCCGACTCAAGTTAAAGTTTTCCTCTAACATTAATTCTGCACTATTCAACGCTCCTTGCACCCATCCTTGCATATTTGAATAGGCTTCGCCACAGACATAAACATTAGCAGCACGAATCGGATGCCGCATCTGTTTCATCACTTCCCAGGGCTGACAGCGGGGGTTCCAAGAGTGCCATCCACCCCCGTAGGGATCTTTTTGCCAGTCGATATAAAGGGCGGTATAAGGTTCTGGAATATCTGCTAAATTGTGTAGGGCTTTGAGTTGTTGCTGGGCCGTCCGTACCATATTCTGAGAAGGAACTAAGGGGTCTGTGGTAATAGAACCATCACTTTTCAGAAAAGCTCTCAATTCCATTTTTTCGCCTCGTTCTCCGCGAAAAGCTGGACGTTTTTCTGGGTTATCAGGATTATAGGCCATCGTTCGCCAGAAACCCGCAGCAATATTATCAGAAAAAACACTTAATAATAGCGAGTTGTGATTGTTTGGGTCGCCCCCTTGGGCGCTTTCTGTACCGAAGTAGTAACACTTTTGCATCGGCAAATCTGTAGCTGAAGTACCACCATGAATATCTAGTTCGTGCCACCAAGGATGATGATAACCGAGGAAAAGTTTGTAAGCGGGATCGCTGCTAACGGTTTGGATATTTACCTGAAAAGTTGAATTGCTAAATAGGAAATTCTGCTGATTTTCTACGGCCAACAGTTCTAGCGATCGCTTCGGCATTGCTAAAATCAGATGTTTCGCGAACACGGGCGGGAGAGAATGACCCGCGCGATCGACAAAATTTAACCTAATCAGCCCTTCTGGAGTGCGATCGAAAGTTTTTAAGCGATGATTTAAGCAAACTTCCCCACCCTCTCTCTCAAATTCTGTCGCGAGGGTTTTCGGTAATGTTTGGTAGCCATCAGCCATCATGTACCAAGTATCGCTGTAGGGAAGAGACATACTTGTAGCGATCGCACTAGCCGCATTCCAAGTACCCAAATCCGAATAGAAAAAGCCCGTATCCAAACTGAGATTGTAAGCCTCGTTGCTAATTTCCTTCAGCAACACTTCCCAAATACTCAAGTCATACAAGTGTTGACCGTCAATTTTCAGCGTTTCGCGATCGCGCTTCCAATCATCGGAAGCAAAATATTCAGGAGTTAACTCTTTCCCTGGAATCGCCCGCCCAACAGCTAAATCGAACAATTCCTCATAATTTTTACCTTCTTCATCCGGCCGTAAATTATAAGGGACTTTATCCGGTTGGTTAAATTCACTCATCAACAAATGGCGATCGCGAACATATGCCCGTACTCCCGGACTGCTAAAGTCAACAACCGTTGTCTTCAGGTTCAGCAACTTAATCAATTCCCAGACAATAGCCTGAGATTCAGTCACATACATCCCACCCAACTCAGCCTGAACATGAGGCATCCCCGGCATTGTCATTGATAGTAACCGACCACCAATGCGATCGCTCAATTCATAGAGACGAATCTTAGAAGATTTGTGATGAGATGCTAACCGCCAAGCAGCGTAGGCCCCAGAAACGCCACCACCCACAACTGCAACATCAATCATTTGATTTGGCTTAACTGCACTATTACTCATAAGTTCCTAGTAAAATAACACCTAAAAAATTACTTATCGATCGATCGGCTTCAGGACACTCCAAGAACCTATTAGCGTCTACTTAGCGTCAAATTACATAAATAGAAAAAAACCTCGTAATAGAATCAGTCATTGGCAAATAGTGATTCACCTCAATTTGATATTGATTTTACGGCATTGCATAATTTTGGGAGGACTCTTGTAGGGGGGACTCTTATAGCCACGCAGAAAAATAAGGGTTTTCAGCTTTGATAAAATTCAAAATCATCCCGCAAATATGCAACGCCTCACTTTCAACTACAAATATTTCTGCAACAACAAACCCATTTTCTCCTTAGTTGCGGCAGGCACTTGATCGAGCCGAGTCAGAATAGCATATTTCAAAGCTGAATGCGACTCGGAAACGGGGGGATTTTCTGTTAACCTCCGTACTGTTTCTTGAATGACTTTTTGAGCATTCTCTGCATTGCGGTGCAAATTTGCTATTACCATTTCTACGGTTACGCTGTCGTGATCTTCGTGCCAGCAGTCGTAATCGGTGACTAATGCTAAAGTTGCGTAGGCAATTTCTGCTTCTCTGGCTAATTTTGCTTCCGGCAAATTTGTCATTCCGATGACTGTCGCCCCCCAACTGCGGTAAAGGTGGGATTCTGCTTTTGTGGAAAATGCCGGGCCTTCCATGCAGACGTAAGTGCCGCCCCGGTGCAGGGTAACGTCGGAGAGGTTCAAGGATTCGATCGCACTTGCCAATACTTTAGCCAATTCGCCGCAAACCGGATCGCCGAATGTGATGTGACCGACTATTCCTTCTCCAAAAAAAGTAGAAACTCGATTTTTTGTGCGATCGATAAACTGATCCGGCACTACCATATCTAAAGGTTTCGCCTCAGCTTTCAGGGAACCAACCGCCGACGCTGAGATTAAATACTCCACTCCCAAACTCTTCATGGCATAAACATTTGCCCGGTAAGGCACTTCTGACGGCAAAAAAGTGTGGTTGCGGCCGTGTCTAGCCAGAAATGCTACTGGCGTACCGTCCAATGTTCCCACAATTGCGGCATCCGATGGCGATCCAAAAGGTGTATCAATTTTCACCTCTTCAATATCCTTGAGGGCCTCCATTTTATACAAACCGCTGCCGCCGATAATTCCGATTTTTGCTTGTGCCATTTTTACCCTCTGCTTGAGTTTTACCACAGTGATTCTATCGGGCCATCGTTAAGTTGACGTAAAGATAATTGAAGATTTGGTGACAACAGTCACCCCCACATACACTATTTTGTCACTAAATATATGTGATCTCAATCACAAACTACCTTCACAAAATCTTTAAAAATAAAGGTACATAGTTCTGTTACCTACTTTTAGCGTGTTAAGACCATGACAGTCAGCTCTGCTAACCTCCCCAAAATCTCGATCGAGGCGATCGTCCAGCGTATTTTTGCTTTTCGTCAAATTACCCCCCTTGATAGACGGCTGCTGAAATCAGCCATGCTAGCCCAGAAAGGTCTGAACGAAAAAGACCACTCTCACATCAACCGAGTGTGTCAGGGCATCCGAAACGGATTGATTTTAGTTGTAGAATAAATTTGCAGCACTATCTCTTGCTGACTCAAGAAGCTGTTTTAAAATTTGTGTTTGAGTCTGTATGGGCGGGAACTGAGTTCGGGCGGTGTTTTACTATTTTTAGGTGCGCGAACCCTTGACATCACAAATAATATTATTTACATCTTAAATTATCGCTCAAAATTCAATAGCCAAAAGCCTGTATAAGTCATGCCACTATCATCGGGCTGGACTAACAAAAAATGCAATCCTTTACTTAATTGCTTGCGCTGTTGGTAAATTTGGGCCGCGGCTTTCACCTCGCTATCTTCAAAAGTAGCCACAACCCACCTATCTACTAACCCAGCTTCCAATATCAATCCGTCTGGTTCTCCAGCAATATAATTCAAAGCGAAAGGTTTGGCATCCTGAAGCCATCTAGCCAACCGCATAGACTGGCGCCCGCCGTCAATCACAACTCCCGGTACGGGTACTGTTGAGGCCAAGCCCAAATTCAGCGGTAACAGCAATTCTGGCATTTCCAAAATTGGCAGGGGACGCCCTTGAAAAGCATCTTCAATGTCGCCGGCGGGTAGGGAAGCAAAACGCCAGCCATCGCCCCAGAGGTTTTCGGGTAAGGGTACGGGCGGCGGCGAGTCGAGGGCGATCGCGCTGTAAGTTTCACCTGTATAATTAGGCATACTCAAATATTCTTTTGCGCGTTTTTGCAGCAACAATTTCAGACTCGCAGTGCGCCGAGTCGCTTCCACCTTGACACCCAAAACTTTGCCCGCAGCTTCGATTAAGCCCAGAGACTGAGGCCTAAATACTTGAATCAAGTCGGGCAAATTCTGAGTTTGAGCTTGCTGCTGCAACTGCGAAGCTAGCCAATGAGAATTTGCGTCCCCTTGGCGACAAACAGCGCTTAATTGAAAACTGCCTTCCGAGTCGCAAATTAAGAGTTCCCACAGTGGTTTGCCAGTTTCGTCTTGGAGAGGACGGCGGTAAAAATCGGCTTGCCAAATACGCATAAATAATTAACAAATAAAATCTACAACTCGATAATTTTAATATAGTCTGGTGACAATCCGATACAATACCGAACTTTGAAAAAAATTCGACTTATATATTCTGAGTTCGTAGTTGAGTTAGATTTGTATATCTAACAGCGGTTAAAAAAAGGCCACTGTAGCCTGGTGAACCCAATCAGGATAGTTATCAGTCATTGCCAATTATAAAACTTTTTCTCTAAAATTTAAAAGGGTATAAAGGCTGGGCTTGCCATCCTCCATTAGCAATTAGCGCTTCCAAAATTTATTTAAGATGGCGAACCAAATACATATCCAACTCGCCCTTATTTTTAGCATAAATTTTTCCTCGGTAGTCGCATTCAAAAAAATCTCTAACTAATTCAAACGTGTCGTGAGAGATATTGATATTTCCAGCTACGCCGGAAGATTCCATCCGAGATGCAGTATTAACTGTATCTCCCCAGACATCATAGGAAAATTTTTTATTGCCAATTACCCCAGCAAGTATTGGGCCTGAATGAATGCCAATGCGGATATCCCAATAAGGGATATTTTGTTGAGCTTTCTGTATTTTTCGCAAATCCATGAACTGTCGAATTTCTAGGGCAGCAAGTACAGCGTCAAAGGCGTGTGTTGGGCGAGGCGTAGGAATTCCTGCAGCGCACATATAGCTGTCGCCAATAGTCTTCAGTTTTTCCATAGAATATTTATCCATCACGCGATCGAAATAAGAAAAACAATAATCTAGTTCGTCAACTAACTCTCGCGGCTTCATTTTTTCAGATAACTGAGTAAAGCCTTGAAAGTCA
Source organism: Microcoleus sp. Pol14D4 (assembly GCF_036701245.1). NCBI lineage: Bacteria > Bacillati > Cyanobacteriota > Cyanophyceae > Oscillatoriales > Microcoleaceae > Microcoleus > Microcoleus sp. Pol14D4. Next base: position 23,429 of record NZ_JAUBQM010000018.1, on the reverse strand, counting down.
GTAAATAAAACCGATACGTTATCATAATAAAGTGGTTCCACTTTGCCGTTATTTTTAAGTTCCTCGGCAATTTCAACCGGCAGCACGTTCAACAGTAGCCGATCGGATTTGTGCTTTTCGGCATCGAGTTCGGAATACAGCCTATTTATCTCTTTAAAGCGTTCAGCATTTCGGATAGCTGAAGATAGTTGCAAAGCCAAAAGATAGCCAATTCGTAAATCTTCTTGAGTGTAAGCTCTCGACTTGGTTGTGGCAAAATTAATTGTCCCTAAAACCTTACCTTCGCTTTCCAAAGGAAGGATAATTTGCGAAGCGTAGGGGGATAAAATAGCAGTAGCACCCGCTTCTTGAATTAATTGAGGTTGACGTGTTGTGAAAGCCTTGTGAATAGGGCCGCCCTTTGGGAGGGCTGCAATATCTACAGGAATATGCCGGCCAAATAAGGTCATGCAAGTGTTAGTGCTGTGCAGGCAAACGCTACAGTGTTCAAAGTCGAGTAGCCATTTGGCTTGCTTGCCTAGTACCCGCAAAATCTGGTTGAGATCCAGGGTGCGGTTAATGGCAGTGGCAACTTCGTTGACAGCGGAAATGCGGATGGAAAGCGCTTGAGCTTCTGCTAACAAACGGCGGGCTGTCAACAGAAGCTCTTCTCGATCTTGATCTTCTAGCCGATCGCCCATAATATGGGTATACAATATAGATTACAAAGCATCTATTTCGAGGGCTATTGCATCAGTATATCGGTTAACAAAGCTAAACAAGTCTGCTGTCGCAATAATCTCAAAAATTTCTGAATCATCAAGTCCTAAATCCCGCAGGTTTTGGTAATCAGTTTCTGTCATTTCCAGGGGTTTTGTAGCAGCCAGCAAGCCAAAGGTAATTACGGCTTTATCACGTTTTGGCAAAGGGCAGTTGGCAAAGTCAGAAACTAGGGTTCGCAGTAGTTCTTCGCTCATCCCCAAGGCTGACAATCCGTGCAGGTGAACTTGTAGAGCGTACTCGCTATTATTTGATTGGGAAATAGCGACGCCGACCATTTCTTTAAGCGTGCGAGGTAAGTCTCCTTGCAGGATTGTTCCCCGGAATTTTTTCCAATTTGCTTCTAATAGGTCAGGGTTGATTGCCATTGACTTGAACAGGTTGGGGACGATGCCAAACCCCAAGTCTGTCAAGATTTCTTCGTACACTGCTTTGGCTTTAGGATCGGTAAGCTGCTCGTATTCTATAAGTGGAAAGTGTGTCATTGTTGTGTTGAATTTTACGGCTGTTAATTGGGTTGGGAATTTACGTGTTTGTTATGTAACGCGCCTCAAAGGGCGACCTTACGACCTATCTTGGCTTTAGTCGGATTGATAATAAAATGCACCGCTGTCAGCAAACCGCGAATCATGAAAATGAGCTAGCAACAAATCTGATTCTTGAGGCTGGATTAAACCTGTAATTATAGAAGTAACAGGAGTCCATAAAATTCTGTTGCGATCGGGTTCTACGGCTAATTTTAGATTCTCCCAATGGTTGTTGTCAAGTATCGGCAATTCATCTGGCGCGACGGCGTGAAATCTTACCACAACTCTTGAATTAGCGATTGCTGTTCCGTTCGCTAATTTTTAGGCAAAAAAGACTGTTCGATCGATCGATCCAGCTCCACAAATGGCCTGAATCTTATGATCCGGCGCGCGCACAGGGGAAAAACAAAATGCAGTGCGATCGAGTTTATTGAATTAATCAGACGCTCGATCGACAACCCATGCCCCAGACAAGCTAGGCTAACGCCTGCGACTGGAGTTATTATGGGTAAACTGTAAACTTCTATCATTGTCGCTGCATTTGCTATGAACCCTGCCCTGACTCAATTTGGCGCTCAGATGTCCCACCTCACGGGAGTTCGGGCAATTATGAAAGATATTATTGAAACTCTCAGAGCCGGCAGCGGGCAGGAGTTTATCAATTTGAGCGCCGGAAACCCGGTGATTTTGCCGCAAGTCGAGCAGTTGTGGCGCGACTGCACTGCGGAACTTTTGGCTAGCCCAGAATACGGCGAGGTGGTTTGTCGCTACGGTTCCAGTCAAGGTTATCAGCCGTTTATCAATGCGGTATTGGCGGATTTCAACCAGCGTTACGGACTGAATTTGACGGATCGCAATATTCTAATTACTCCCGGCAGTCAATCGATCTATTTCTACGCAGCCAACGCTTTCGGCGGCTACACCGCACCCCCCCCATCCCCCCCTTACCAAGGGGGGGCTAGGGGGGGTAGCCTTAAAAATATTGTTTTACCGCTGAGCCCAGACTACACGGGTTACGGCGGCGTTAGCTTGATTCCCGAAGCGGTAGTCGCCTGCAAACCCACCCTCGATATTGATGCAGCCGCCCACAGGTTCAAATACCGCCCGGATTTCAGCCAACTGTCGATCGACCAAACCACCGGTTGCGTCATTTTTTCCCGTCCCTGCAACCCCACCGGCAACGTTCTCACTGACGACGAAGTTAAGAAAATTGCCGATTTAGCGGCCGCTTTCGACGTGCCGGTGTTCGTTGATTCCGCCTACGGCCCTCCCTTCCCGTCCTTGAATTTTACCGAAATGACGCCGATTTTTGGCGGCAATATCGTGCACTGTATGAGTTTGTCGAAAGCAGGATTACCTGGTGAAAGAATCGGAATTGCGATCGGCGATGAAAAACTCATTCAAATATTAGAATGTTTTCAGACCAATATGTGCATTCATTCGCCAAGATACGGACAGGCGATCGCCACTCGTGCCATTGCTTCCGGCGCTCTTGCCGATATTTCCATCAACGTAATTCGGCCGTACTATCAAAGCAAATTTGCGATCGTAGAAAGCACTCTTGAACAAGCAATGCCGAAAAATTTGCCGTGGTTTTTGCACCGGGGCGAAGGAGCAATTTTTGCGTGGTTGTGGCTGAAAGATTTGCCAATGACTGATTGGGAACTGTATCAAGAGTTGAAGAAAGTGGGTGTAATTGTCGTGCCTGGAAGTTCTTTCTTCCCCGGTTTGCGGGAAGATTGGCAGCATAAACATGAGTGTTTACGCATCAGTTTGACCGCAACAAATGAGGAGATTGAAACTGCAATGAAACGCTTGGCTCAAATGGTAGAAAAGCTTTATCAGTCTTGATTTCTTATACCAAATCCGCCGAAATCCACCTCGTTGCTGATTCGGCGGTTGAAACCGCTCTGCAAGTGAAACTTTCGTCATAGATCATAGGGACAAGCGAGATCAATGGGGTGTTTAAGCCGAATTTGATATGATTTCTCTGTCTTGCGTAGGTGGACTTCGTTGGTGTAGTTTGAGGTCAAAAGCGATTGAAATCGCGGACTATGAGCGAGGAGTTTTTAACAATTAAACGACTCGATAAACAAAACTCAGAGTTGCCCAAACATTCACATCCAAAGCCAAATCATCGGTCGATATCCCCACTTTCTGCACCCCCGGAATGCTAGCGGCGTGCAAATCTTCTAGTACCGCCCGCGCCACATTTAAAGGATTCAACAACTCTCGAATTGGCAGGGCATCCCTCGTTTGCTGCATTTCGGCTTCTATTGCAGCCAGAGTTTGAGCGAAGGGACTCTCACTAAATATAATCATAATTTCTGCAAGTCCGATCGGCCCAGATACCGCCCACCCGTTAGCGAAGCCCTCGAAGAGGATCGCCCCAGCCGCCGGCACGGTCAAATTCTCCCCAGGAGCGATCGCCCGCGACATTCCCCCCACAGCATCTTTGCCCTCAACGCCGAGCACTGACAGCCGTCCCGCGCTGTCCGAGCAAAACGCCGCAAAGTAAACCGGGCGATCGCTGTCGTTATACAATCTGTACCGAACTCGGCTGCCTTCTGGCAAACTTAGTATATGAGCGCTTGCGGATTTCTCACTTTCCCCGCTCAGCGGTTCCAGGCGATAATCACCGCCGGCCCGCACCGGCTCTCGCTGCGCCACAGCCCGCGCTTGCGGTGCGAGAGTTGCCAACTCCGCCCGCACCTTGAGGCGCGAAGACCCCTCATTGACTGTCAGCCGCAGCAACTTCCCAGCCTGCAGCGCTTTCAACTGCGGAGTCAAGCGCTGCACCGCCACCTTGACTGCTTCTCCCCCGTCGCCCTGAGTATCGGGAATCAGCATTTGAGCCAAAGAAAACAAACCGTAACGGCTTTGAGGCAAAGCAGGCTCGTGAGGCGAGACTGTTTCGGCTAAAGTCGTTTCCGGGACTCTGCCGAACCGACAGTCAGCCAATTGCTCGCTGCCTACCGCCGAAACTTGCGGCACAGTCGCAAAGGCGCTGGTAGCGTCTACCCGCTCGATGCGTTCCAAACCCGAGTCCAAAGCTACTGTCAAACCGATGTTTCGCGGCAATACCCGAATTTCTTCCTTCACGAGTTCGCCGACTGTTAGTTGGCCGTCTGTTCGATCGAACCCGTCTACAACTTGGGCTTTAGCAGAGAGGCCCGTGCGTCCCCGCAGCAAAAGCCTCGCGCCCTCCGAGGAATCCACTGCAAACACAGAACCCCCGGAGCACTCCAAAACCCCCGGCGACAACCCGCCCAGCCACAACTGCACAGTTTTGCCCCCCTCTTCCACCGCCGTCACAGCGCCGTCAGATGCAGGGGAATTGAAGATTAAATTTGAAAAATTCACCGCCGGCGCGGTTGTTAAATCGTGATTGAGAATTTGCGGTTGCTGCGATAACCCTGTCATTTGCTCGACATTGCCCGCGGCGCGGCTGAAACTGACGCTGAAGCTGCTAGCGGGAGTTGCCCACCACAAAGTTTGGGTGAGGGCGTAGGTAAACAAACCTGCGGTAAATCCGTTCCACTCTTGTTCGGCGGCGAGTTGGGAATTCGCACCCGCGGCCAGTACGGTGGCGGCCGGACGGAGATTTGTGCCGGATCTGAGGTCTTCGGCGAACGTTAATTCTCCGAGGCGAGGCTCGCCGATGGTGGGGCGGGGGCGGGAGCGAATGCGAAAGTTGCCGTTTGTAGGGAAACCCCGATAGGGGTAGCTGGTGTCGAGGATGGCGATCGCATTTTCTGTCGCGAGCGATCGCATCAACAGCAACAGCGTTTCCTCTAAAATATCGTTCACCGCCCGGTTTGGTAGCAACGGCAAAACATCATCCGCCGGCACCAAACTGTTTTGCATTTTTCCGGGAGACTCGCCCAAACTGACTCGGCTACCGCAGCCGCTAAAGTGAAAAACTACCACGTCACCGGGTTTTGCTTGTTGAGTCAAGTGAGTGACAAAAGCCGTCTCGATATTCTCCCTCGTAGCTTTAGCGTCAGTCAAAGTCAAAATGTCCGACGGCACAAACCCAAACCGATATATCAGCAGTTCCCGCTGCAATTCCACATCCGTCACGCAGCCGTGCAGGGGCGAGTCTGGATATTTGTCAACGCCAACCAACAAAGCCAATTTCCTGGCTGTCGGCTGCGCTAAGGCTTGGAGGTAGCGATCGCCCAACGGCAGCCACAGGGCCTCGCTGATTCCGATGGCGGCCAGCACCCGGCCAGCTTGCTGCAAAAATTCCCGCCGCTTGAGTCCCATTTTTAAATAGCTTTGAATTTTAAGTTTTGAATTCTAAGTTACATTCCCCTCAATAATTTTAGGGGAATTAATTAGATTGTGAGTGTTTAGTATTAAGGGAGTTTTTAAGTTTTAACTTTTGAGCTTTAAGTTAAAAATTTCCCATTTAAAACTCAAAACTCAAAATTAAAAACTATGCAGAATGCCGCCCCCACCCAAGTTCAAGATTTAAATCTCGTAATTGAAAATATTCATTGCCTTGGCTAATTCTGCGGCGACTTCCGGCCGGGAAAACTGCGGCGGCGGCAATTTTCCAGCGCGCAGCATTTCCCGAACTTTGGTTCCCGACAAATGCACCCGTTGTTCGGGAGTGCTGGGACTTGTTTTAGTTGTAGCCATTTGTTCCGTCAGTTTGCAATAGAAAGCGTGCTCGAATTTCATCGGCACAATTCCCAATTCTCCCGGCTCAAATTCATCAAAAATATGTTGGGCATCGTAAGTGCCGTAATAATCGCCAACTCCAGCGTGATCGCGCCCCACGATAAAGTGAGTGCAGCCGTAGTTTTTGCGGATTAAAGCATGAAAAATTGCTTCTCGCGGCCCGGCGTAGCGCATCGCCGCCGGATTAATTGCCAAAATTACGCGATCTTTTGGATAGTATTTTTCTAGCAGAATTTCGTAGCAGCGCATCCGCACATCAGCCGGGATGTCGTCTTCTTTTGTCGTCCCGACTAGCGGGTGCAGAAACAAGCCGTCTACTGTTTCTAAGGCACATTTTTGGATGTATTCGTGTGCGCGGTGGATGGGGTTTCGGGTTTGGAAACCGACTATCGTTTTCCATCCTTTTTCTGCGAACAGCATTCTCGATTTCGCAGGGTCAATTTGGTATTGGGGAAAGCGGACATCTAGTTCGCGTTCCAGCAGCCAAATGTCGCCTGCGAGGTTAACGGGCCCGGATTTGTCTACTACTTGGACGCCCGGGTGTTTGAGGTCGTCAGTGCGGTAGACGTTGAGGGCTTCTTCTTCTTTACTGTAGTGATATTTTTCTGCGAGTTCCAAGAGCCCGACAAATTCGCCCGCCGGCGAGTCGAGGCGCACTAAAGTGCCTTCTTTGAGGGAGTCGGCGACTGCTTGGGAGACGGAGAGGGTGATGGGAACCGACCAAGGGAGGCCGTTGGAGAGGCGCATTTGTTTGACGACCGATCGATAATCAGCTTCGTTCATGAACCCTTTGAGGGGACTCAGGGCGCCGATGGCGATCATTTGCAGGTCGGAGATCGATCGATCCGAAAGCTGGACTCGCGGCAATACTTCTGCTTTGTCGAAAAATTCTTGTCTTTGGTCTAGTGTGGCAATGCGGTTGACCAGGATGCCGCCGTGAGGGGCAATGCGGTCTGAATGCTGGCTCATGTCGATTTGAAGTTGTGGGTTTTAGCTGCCAGAGTACATAGTATCAAGCGGTGGCTGCAATTCTACATTTTTTAATTGTTCTGGACTTGTGCAGAATGCTGCTTTTGTGGCGCTGTAATTCTTTAACTGTAAACTCGCGCGCTCAAAACTCTAAACTTTCCCTCAAGTCTGGACTTGAAATTCTTCGGGATCTATTCCCCAATTTACCCAGCTAATCGCTTCTTTAGCCGTTAGCGAAGCCCTCGAAGAGGATCGCACTTTTGGAGGCACTCGCAAGGCATGAAGGTGTCCCGTACTCGGACAAGTCATCTTTAACAAATAAATTGGCTCTATGTCAATATTATTGTCAATTTTCAACAAAGTATATTCTTGCCAAGTATCCAATTCAGTTGCTTGCAATTCTTGACAAATTCTCGGATAGCCGATCGCCTTAATCAAAACTCGCCGCACTTCGGCATTCTGTTCTGTTAACAGCCAGGAAGCTTGCCAAGACTGCGGCGGAACTTGACCAATTATTTCCGGCAGTCGGACGCCGCGATAACAGTATACACTGAACTTGTCAGCAAATTCAACGGCTGGTTGACCTTCTGCGTGGAGCAAATATTCGCTATCAAAATGAAGTTGGATCGGGCGATCGCACACAAAGCACTTTTTCTCAAACGGGTAAATCCAGCCGCAGTTTTCCACTAAAGATTTAAAGGCTGAGTATAAAGGGCGATCGTACTCCAAATTTAACACGCCTATACAAAAATCCACCCAACTTCCGTGACAGGCTGACAGTTCTGAAAATATGCTGTTATTAATATCAGCTTGAGCGCTCGGTAATCTCTGAAATTTCCCGCCCAAATACCTTGCTAATTTGACGTAAACTTCGTCTTTAACATGAACGTGCAGTTGATTCATAAGTTGAGCATACAGCGGATTATAGAGTTTGCTGTAAATTTGATTTTCCAGTTCCCTGTCGAGTTGACTTCTTAATATATCGTACAATTCATTATGAATTTTGTTTCTGATTTCGCTAGCCATTCCCAGACCATAATCGCGTATCCTTAGCGGTTCAACAGCTTGCAAAGCCGTGTAAGGGCTGTCACAGAAAATAATTTCCGGTTCAGGACAGCGGATGATGTGGTAGGCGGTGTTGATGGCCGCTGTCGCTTGCGGGCGATCGACTGGTTTTATCGAAAGTCCAATTTGTCGCCACTTCTCGCGATAAATCGGAATTAGCGCTATTTGTTTTGGAGTAATTGCGACCATTTGTAGAGCTAGATTATTTGATTGGCGGTCAAAAAATTTTGCTTTCGCATCCGGTAAAAATTATCATTCAGTTTGCAAAAATAACGGAATTTTCCCTACAAACCTATTTTATTAGAGTTGTCAAATTATTGGTATAAATTAACGATTGTTTGCAACACACCTAAAATCATAGGAACATTATCCACACAATAAACATCAGCATCAATAATTAAATTATTTCCATCTAATTTAAGAAACCGCCAGACAACGCCAGTAGTTACGCAGCCAAATACGGCAGGTATGGAATTGTGTTCGCGTTCGTTAAATAGCTGAGCCGCTACCATTTGTGCTGCACACTGTGGCAGACAAGATTCTATTTTTGGACCTTTCGTTTCTCTCAATGCAAAAACAGGAACTTTAATTTCAAAATCAAACGGCACGGAAGATAATAGAAAGTCGCATTCCCCAGTCAATCCCTGGTCAACATCTACATCAAACGACCAACCAGAAAAAATAGAAAATTGTCTGTTGTTCCTTTCCCTAAATTCTAACAAAAGAGGAGAAATAATCCGTTCGGAACGTTCTTTTGCAGTTGTAACCGCAGTGTTGGAACTAATTTCGAGGGTTCTCCAAAGCCATTCGGAGGGTTCTACAGGAACAATCTTGGAACTCAAAATAGGACTGAGTGACGGTTCCAATCCAAATCGCTCTTTTAATTGTTGGAAAGTAAAGGATTTGTAAGGCATATTTTTCAGATAAGTCGCTGAAACTCTAGATTACTTGGAGAGACAAAGCGAGTTAATAAATGCTAAACACCCTTGTATAGCAACCCTTGCAAAATTTTGTCAACCTCTCTTGTTTTCCTTCTTCTCTCTTCCCTCAGACTTCAACATCAATCCGTTAGTTAAATCCGTTACATAATCCGTTGCCGATCTTCCTTCTAAACATTTAACCACTCAAGGAGTACCCTGGGCGCCGGCAACAAAATCATTAACAAAAGCGCGATCGCCAACAACCCCAAAAAATCCCGACGATTATCCAATTCGCTAACATCATTCAGCGCTGGTTCGTCGTTTAGTGGCGTCAAAAACAAAATAATCGCCCACAGCAGCAAACCCTGTTCCAAAAAAGAAAGCAGCAACATACAAAGTCTAGCAAATTGCCCGATCGCCATACTCGCTCGCTGGCCGAACATCGCGTGTACGATGTGCCCGCCGTCGAGTTGTCCCACCGGCATCAAATTAAACGCCGTCACGATCAAACCCAAATAGCCCGCCACCGCTACCGGATGCAAATCGATCGCAGTTTCAGCATTCAAAGCGCCGCCCAAGGTTAACTTGCTCAACAAAGTCATCAGCAGCGAAAAACTGGGTTTGAAAGAGTCAAAATTTAACATTCCCGACTTGTCAGACAGCGGTACAATAGTCGAATGATTCAAACCCCAAATTAATAATGGCACTGTCACCACTAAACCCGCAAGGGGGCCGGCAATGCTAACATCAAATAAAGCTCGGCGGTTCGGAATTGGACTCCGTATTTGAATGAAGGCCCCAAAAGTTCCCAAGAAAAAAGGAATCGGGATAAAATAAGGCAAAGTCGTGCGAATTTTGTAGAATCGAGCAGCTAAATAGTGGCCGGATTCGTGAATTGCTAAAATTGTAATTAGAGCCAGTGAGTAAGACAAACCCTGGAGCAACATTGATGAGTTGGACTGCAAAGCTTGTTCAGTAACTCCGGCAATTCGCGCCCCGACAAGCGTAGTCGTAAACACCGTGATCAGCAGCAAAGCTAATGCAAAAAATGGCCGGGTTACAGATTCGGTTTTGACAGGAGTTTCCCCTGATTGGTGGCTGGGATTGGGAACTATAGCAAAAAAAGGTTGACCGCTCAAGCTGTTTTGAAATACTACTAAAAAGCGATCGCCAAAAAGCCTCTCCACATTCTCCCGAATTGTTTGATAAGCCGCCTCCGGGTTCGTCCGCAACTGTCCCCGACAAATTACAGCCTGCGGCCGAAATTCCAAATCTCGCAGAAAGTAAATTGACCAAGGAAAACAATCGCGCAAACTCGCTTCTTCCGCTGCATCTATCGGGCGCACGGGCGGTTTTGGCTTAACAGGTTCAGTCGCAGAGTCTGCTACCTGCTCAGCAGTTTCGGCGGTAATTTTCTTGCGCCCCAACTGTACCAGAAACCAATACAAAAAAGGGCAAACCAGAAAAGGTATAATTACCAACTCCGGCGGTACAGTTTTGCTCGTGCCGTTGACTAAAATCCAACCGCTCCAAATCAGCGCGGGCGCCATCATTACCAGCCACAGCAGCCATACCGGAGTTCTGGTGATGCGACTGGTGCCGTTCTGCAACAAGTAGTACGATATCAGCCCCAATACGAACAACCATAGTAAAAAGAACATAATATTTATCCCATTCCCTTCTGAAATACTTCCTTGAAACAACAGAGTTTAGTCTCCAAACAACCCAGGCCCGTGCTCGACAATATCCTTGCTTTCCCGCCTAACCGGGAAACTCTGGGTGCAACAGCCTATTTCATTGTAGAAAACCAAACTAACATCCTGGTGGATTGTCCCGCATGGGATGAGATTAACCAAACATTTTTGCGGGAACACGGCGGCGTGCGACTGCTGTTTCTCACCCACCGCGGCGCTATCGCCAAGGCGCGGGAGATTCAGGAAGCCACGGGGTGCGAGATCCTGATTCAAGAACAGGAAGCTTATTTACTGCCGGGTTTGAAGGTGACGGTTTTTGAGCGAGAATTTGTTGTGAGCGATCGAATCAAAGCATTTTGGACTCCCGGCCATTCTCCTGGTTCCTCTTGCCTTTATCATAGTGGCAGCGGTGGAGTGCTGTTTTCGGGTAGGCACTTGCTCCCCAACCGAGAAGCCGCCCCAGTACCGCTGTGGACGCCAAAAACTTTTCACTGGCCCCGGCAAATTAACAGCGTGAAGTCAATTATCGAGCGATTTTCACCGGAAACTTTACAGTATATTTGTCCCGGTGCAAATACTGGTTTTTTGCGGGGAAAAGGATCGATCGATCGAGCTTTTGAGCAATTAGCCAATCTGGATTTAGCTGTTTGTTTGCAGTCAAAAGCTGAACCCTAAATGTCTGCTGCAACATCGAAAAATGATCGGACGCGCTAATTATAGCGGTAAGGTGCGCCCTGACGCACCCTACATTATTCTTCCGTCTGTTAAAGAGCGAGGAAAGTTTGTATAGTGGCGGTTACAACCGCCTATTCTTATGGAAAAAACCGAGAAACAAAAAATGCTCGCCGGCGAATTGTATTTAGCTGCTGATGAGCAATTAATTTTAGATCGCCAGCGAGCCCGCCGCCTCGCCAGAACTTACAATTCTACCCGCGAAGACGAACCAGACAAACGGTTAGAAATTCTTGCAGAATTGTTCGGTGCAGTTGGCCCCAAAGTTGAAATCGAGCCACCTTTCTACTGCGACTACGGCAGCAATATTTATGCTGGAAACGGGTTGTATATGAATTTTGGTTGCGTGATTCTCGACTGCAATCGAGTTAACATTGGCGAAAATTTACTGTGCGGGCCCAACGTACAAATTTACACCGCTCTTCACCCCACAGACCCGGAAATAAGGCTTTCTGGCCAAGAACTCGCCGCTGAAATTAATATTGGCAATAATGTTTGGATTGGCGGTGGGAGTATTATTTGTCCAGGAGTCACTATTGGCGACAATAGCACGATCGGCGCAGGCAGTGTTGTGGTCAAAGATATTCCCGCAAACGTCGTGGCGGCGGGGAATCCTTGCCGAATCATCCGGCATCTACCTTGATGTGGTACGATCGACACACTCGTGCGATCGGCTCCTTGGAGCTTAACTCAACAATTTTAGGTATTAGAACGGCCAGTTTGAGATTTTTCACGTAAAATCCCGGAAAAAAACCGTGGAAGAAATCTCAAATTTAAAATCTAAAATCTAAAATCTAAAATCGCTTAATATCAAATCCGTTAGCATCGGAATAGTAAATTCGAGTTGACGGTTGACAGTGAACAGTCAACAGTGAACAGTCAACAGTGAACAGTCAACAGTCAACATCATTCCGGTGTAACCGGAAATGATATAATTTCTCGTTCCCGGTTTCCACACTACCAAGCTTTTCTTATGACGACTGCAACAGTTTATCCCAACGCTCCCGATCTCTGCACCGACGACTACATAGCAGTCGGTGTAGCTACCTGCTTCATCAAAGAAGAAGGCGAAGTTTTTGAAGTGCAAGTAATCGAAGCTATTCCCTCAGCAGCTTTAGAAGCAATTGTGAAGGGAATTCCCACATCTTATTTAATGGTTTGCGGGACGACTTTGGGAGCAGTGCTCGACGGCGAAACACCCAAAATGTTGCCAGAATTCCCGGCCTCAGCTCAGTTTAGCGAAGAATTTGCCTTTCGGGCGATCGCCGCTGCCCGCACTTACAAAATCCGCCCCCAAGCTCAACTTCACATTCCCTTGGGAACAGTTCGCAACGACTTTACTTATTCCTTAGAACGCAAAAGAGTGCTCAACTCCGAGCGCGTCATTCGCACTGAAGACAATGTGAAACAGCACGAACACACTCACAAGGTTCTTTAAACAAATCCCGCAACTGGGGCAATTTAGCAGTGCCTCAGCCAGCGGATGCACCGAAAATAGTTTTGATTGTTGAGATGTAAATTAAAGATTTAACAAGTTTTTCGTTCATTATTAATGAAGGAAAAACTTTTAATATTTCGTTATTAAGCAATACTGCAGACAGTTTTTGATAGAAAACCGTAGAATAAGGGTTTCTAGGCAATTCGGCAATCGAACTATCAACGGAAAATCTAGGGTTTCAGGCTAGGAACTAAAAACAGTCTGGACTATTGATTAAGACAAACACCAAAAATCTCAACCTAAAAAATTTACTGCTCACATTCACCTAAATAACATAAATTATTAACGAATGTAAAAAAAATAAGTAGGTGATGAAATTTTTTAATTTGTCAAAAATATGGTATCATATTATTCCTGTTTAACAAAGTTATATCAAATCGGGTAGCATCGGAATTCATATTACCCACCGCCAGGACACGGCACTGCCGTGTCCCTACAATTAATCTGGGTAGGGAAACGGCACTGCCGTGTCCTTTATATCATTCCGGTGCAGCCGGAAACGATGGAGCTGCTCGGGGGGAACATTAAAAAATCCCCGCAATTATTGAATGCTAGTAGTTTAAGACTACTGGCATACGGGCGAGTAGATCGTAGGTGAGCTAAGGATTTCAATCTCACAAATTGGTCAAACCATGCGAAGCTTTGCGAAAGTAAAGTGGTGGAAATTAACTCGACTATTGCCAGCGGGATTAAAGGGCGAATACCATCTTGGGTACCAAACTGCGCTCTTAATTTTGGGGGGAACAATTCTGGCAGCTAGCATCACTGGTTGTATTAGCTATCAAAGCGTTCACCGCTTGATTCTCACCAAAAGCGAGCGAAATGCTTTGTTAGAAGTTAGGGATCGCGCCAACAAGATCGATCGCTGGCTCGGCACTAGAAAGGCAGAGATCGAAATCCTCGCCCACACTCCTCCCGTTCGTTCGATGAATTGGTCAGTGGCAGAGCCTTACTTAAAATCCGAAGTAATTCGACTGCAAGAATTCCAGCATTTCGCATTAATCAATCCCGACGGTTCTTATTTCACCACAAAAGTCGGCAGAGCGTTGATTACTGTGAGCGATCGCCAACACTTCAAAAAGGCAATGGCTGGGGAAGTCTATGTTTCCGATCCTACCATTTCTCGCACGCTCAAAGGACAAAGTATTGTTCCCATTTCGGCTCCGGTGTGGTCAAATTCGGCAAATTATATTGAGAAAAAAGCACAAAAGCCGATCGGAGTAATGAACGGCGTCATTAGCATTGACCGCATTGCCCAAGTAGTAAGAAAGCTGGAATATGCCCCCGGAACTTACGCTTTTGTTCTCAATTCTCAAGGAGTGCCGATTGTGCACCCCGACGCTGGATTAATCGGAAATATCGACAATTCTGCTCCCAGTCTTTTAGAGTCCGCAGATGCTAATTTGGCAAATGTAGCCAGGGAGATGGTTTATCAAAAAACGGGCATTGTGCTGACTCAAATCAACGGCGCTAGAGTTTATGTTGCCTATCTTCCTTTAGAACAAGCTGAATGGTCGATCGCCCTCGTAATTCCCCGCGACAATCTCGAAAAAGAACTTTTTCCTTTCAAGATACTAGCAGTAGCCGCCGGCGTACTTGCCGTCGCAGCTATTTTCTCCGCAATTGTGGCGCTCAAGCTGTTTGCCCTAAATTGCATTCGCAGATGCACAGAAGCCCTTCTCCACCGCTTGACCGGCCGCATTCGGGCTTGCTTGCACCTCGATCGCATCCTCCAAACTACAGTAGACGAACTCGGTACTTTACTGAAGCTCGATCGAGCAATTTTCGCATGGTACGATCCCCGACAAGATACTTTAGAATTTGGCTGGGAATATTGCCGGGAAGGTTTGCCGGGGCGCTTGGGAATCTTTGGTGTTCCAGGAGGCCCCTCTGGAGATTTAGCTGCACGGCTTCACCGCTGCGAAACGATTCTGCTACATAAAACCGCCGCCGCTGATGCCACAGCCTCTGAGGAACACGCCTATATCGAACTCACAAATAGTCACTACGCAGCAGTACCCGTATTAACTCAGACTAATCGGCTCGGATATCTGTTCGCCTGTGCAAATCGGCGGTTTGCGACTCCCGACGAGGTGGAAGTTTTGGAAGCAATTGCAGACTTACTGGGAGTCGCTATTTCCCAATCCCAAGTCCACGGGCAAATTCAAGAAAACTTCAAACTTTTAGAAGAAGTATTAGTCAAACTCAGAAGAACCGAAGAGCATTTAGTACAACGCGAAAGAATGACCAGTGTCGGTCAACTAGCCGCCGAAGTTGCCCAGGAAATTAATAACCCGATTAACTTTATTTACGGCCGCCTGATTCACCTCAACGATTATATCAAATACTTGCTCCATATTATTCGCCTCTATCGCGAACAATATCCCGAACCAGGGCGGCGAATTGCCAAAAAAATAGAGACAGGCGACCTAGATTTTATCAGCCAAGAGTTGCCAAATATTCTCAATTTTTTGAAAATAGGAGCCGATGGCATTCGCCAGATAGTCCTGGCTTTGCGAAAATTTTCACTTCCTGACGAAGCCAACAAAGAACACGCCAACGTTAATGAGAGAATCGACAATATTTTGCTGTTGCTCGCTCACAGACTGGAGCAAAAAATATTAGTAGTCAAGGAGTACCACAACCTGCCGCCAATTTTGTGTTATCCCGGTCAACTGAGCCAGGTATTCGCAAGTCTCACGATCAATGCTATAGATGCAGTTAAAACGATTGAAAACTCGGCTCAAATTATTACAATCAAAACCGATATTGTCGAGGAATATACAGGCAGATTTATTGTTGTATCGATCGCCCACAACGGCTCCACAATTCCACGGGAAATTCAACACAGAATATTTGACCAGTTTGGCCCTACTAAATCATTTAAAAATTTTACAGGATTGGAGTTGTCGGTTTGCTATAAAATTATTGTAGAATTGCACGGCGGCAAGCTGACAGTTGAATCTCCAGTGCAATCTCAAACTGGGGGCGGTGCTGAGTTTATGGTAAAATTGCCGCTCTTTTGATCTCGCATTTGACCTCCAGGGAAAACCGTCGCAAATCTTGCCAGCAAGCTCCGCGAAAAGCTTAATTTGGGTTGGCAGTGAAGACTTTAGTCCTCATAAAACGGAGGGCGGAATTCCTCACTAAAAACCTAACGATCTTTTGTTAACCTAAATTGCTATCCTAGGATTAGGGAAATAATAAAGGTGCAACCACAGCAAACAACCAGCCTCCCATGACCAAGACTTCCGCAACAATTAATAAAATATTTCTGTTCATTTTCAAATTAAGCATTTTCAGATTAAGAGCGATCGACCAAAGAGCGAATTTTCTTCCACCAAGTCGCCGGCGAATCTTCCGGGCGATATGCGGCATCAAACATCGACAAAATTAGCGGCAAACCCCCCACCTTCGCACTCATCAACAAGTGCATTGCCAGACAAAATACCAATACCACCCAACCCGAAGCGTGTAAATAATACCAAACCTGCGTCAATTCCCCAGCCGGCAGCCATTCTTCCTTAACCATACTGCCAGAAGTAAGCGAAAAAGTCAGTGCCAGCAACATCAACGTATTAACAATCCGGTGCAAACTGTACCACCAAATCTGTTTTCCCAACTGCGTTAGTTTCCCAAAAGAATCCGGCTGCACCAAGCGTTTTTGACCTAGGTGAAAACTGTACAATGCAAAAGCAGGCATTATTCCTAACAGCAACATCTTGCCAAAAGTGCCGTGAATCCCGATAATATCTGCAATCAGAGGCAGGGGGACTTTGCCAAACCGCCCATCGTAGGTGTTGTAAACCAGAAATGCGCTCAAAATTGCTAAAAGGGCGATCGCAGCGTTAACCCCATGCAGTAATCTGAGCAGCAATGGCTGGTAGGGTCTAGATGGCGCCATAGTCGATTCTGCTACTTCATAAATGATCTTTTACACAATACAGCTAAGCTCTGATTTTTTCAACCCTCGCCAATTGTGAAATAAATGTGAGTAAAAAATGAATAGATTATGATAATAACGCACTTATATCAAAATTTAGTGTAAACTAAAACGGTCAAGATGAACACTTTATTTATAGCACATAACACCTTACAAAAATGGATGCAGCCACTACCATATTACTTTCCTTGGGACTAGCAGCAGATGCTTTTGCGGTTGCTGTTTCTAGCGGCTTAGCAATCAAACACATGAAGGTCAATAAAGCTTTAAAAATTGCTTTATTTTTCGGAGGCTTTCAAGCTTTAATGCCCGTAATAGGATGGTTAATTGGTCTTAGTTTTAGTTTTTTGATAACACCGATCGACCATTGGATAGCTTTTGGGCTTTTGAGTTTCATTGGCGGGAGAATGATTTATGAATCGCTGCAAAGCGAAGAATGCGAGAAAAAGTTCAATCCCTTAGATACAGGGACTTTGATAACGCTGTCGGTGGCGACGAGTATCGATGCTCTCGCAGTTGGCCTCGGATTTGCTGTCCTGAAAGATTCTATTGCTCCTGCGGTGACTGCGATCGGATTTATTACTTTCTTTTTAGCCTTTGCAGGCGTGTTTATCGGTCACAAATGCGGCAACTTGTTTGCAAATAAAATTGAGATATTGGGCGGAGCAATTTTGATTTTTATTGGCAGCAGAATCTTGTTTATGCACTTGACGGAAGTGCCATTAGCGATCGGCAATTAGTCAGTAGTCAGTAGTCATTAATCAGTAGTTATTAGTGGAACAGTGACATCAAAGTCTCTGCTGGCTGCAATTACCAATTACCAATTCCCAAAAAATGCTATAACAGCAATATTGCGTTAAAGGATAAAAATTTTGTGCTGAAACTTTACGGCGGAGCCCGCAGCAGGGCCTCAATTGTCAAGTGGTATCTAGAAGAAATAGGAGTTCCTTACGAATTCGTCATGCTGGATATGCAAGCAGGGGCACACTTGCAGCCAGAGTATCTCGAAATTAACCCGATCGGCAAAGTACCGGCAATTGTTGACGGAGATTTTAAACTTTGGGAATCCGGCGCAATTCTGCTGTATTTAGCTCAAAAATATGGTAAGATGCCCGACACTTTGGAGCAGCAAGCTCAAATCGTGCAGTGGGTCACGTTTGCTAACGCCACCCTGGGGCCGGGAATATTTACAGAAGCAACTCGCGATCGCGAAACTCCCAAGTTGTTAAAACCGTTAAATGAAATCTTCGAGAAACAGGCGTTTGTAATGGGTGATGAATTTGGCGTAGCCGACGCAGCAGTCGGGTCAATGTTGGCCTACATTCCGATGATGCTAAAACTCGACCTCAGTGCTTATCCGGCCGTTGTAGATTACATCAAGCGGATCACAGAAAGACCGGCTTTCAAAAGTGCGATCGGCGGTAGCTGAACGCAGAAAGAACAACGAGACAAAACTTAATACCTAAAAGCAGGGGCAATTCAAAAATTGCCCCTGCTTTTAGTGAAATCAAACTTATCTAAATCCGACAGCCGCCTGCCAAACAAAAGCCAGCAGCAAGAAAAATACGGGAATGACCGGCAAAACATTAACCAAAGGCTCAAAAATCGAATAAGCTTCGGGCAGTTTTGCTAAGAGTAATGCAGCTTCCATGAATCAACCTACCTATCCAACAGAATTTTCATAATTGTCGCATATCTTTACCCAAGGGAATCACGATCGATCGACTCTCGGTGCGAGCCAGCAGGCAAACTCTTCAGTAAATCGATCGGCCAAAATCGCCTCCCGCATCCTCCCCGTAAAGCGAATCAACTCCGTCACATTGTGAAGCGCCAGCAAAGTATACCCCAGCACTTCGTTAGCCCGCGCCAAATGCGCCAAATAAGCCCGACTGAATTTTTCGCAGGTATAACAAGGACAAGACTCATCCAGCGGAGCAAAATCCTCCCGGAATCGAGCATTTTTCAAATTCCAGCGTTCCCCACCCACAAAAGCCGTCCCGTGGCGGGCCAGCCGAGTCGGAATCACGCAGTCAAACATATCTACGCCACTCGCCACCGCCAACGCCATTTCCCGATAAGTCCCAATCCCCATCAAATAACGCGGTTTATTTGCCGGCAACAGAGGCGCAGTCACCTTCACAATCTCTGCGATCAAATCCCCCGATTCCCCGACACTAACCCCGCCGATGGCGTAGCCTGGTAAATCCAAATCTACCAACTGGTTCGCCGCGCGCGATCGCAAATCGGGGAAAACGCCCCCCTGGACGATTCCGAACAAAGCTTGATCCGGGCGCGAGTGAGCTTGAATGCAGCGTTGCAGCCAGCGGTAAGTGCGATTTGTGGCAGCCTCCACCTCCTCCCGCGTAGCGGGGTAAGGGGGACACTCGTCAAAGGCCATAATCACATCAGCGCCCAACTCATTCTGAATTTCGATCGATCTTTCCGGCGTCAAATTAATCATGCGGCCGTCGCGGGGAGAGCGAAAAGTCACCCCATTCTCAGAAATAGTCCGCATTTGGCTCAAGCTAAACACCTGAAAGCCTCCCGAATCCGTCAGCATCGGGCCCGGCCAAGCCATAAATTTGTGCAATCCGCCGGCGCCTGCGACAATCGCTTCCCCCGGCTGCAAGTGCAAGTGATAAGTATTTGCCAAAACCATTTGAGAACCCGCCGCCTCAAGATGTGCCGGGGTCAAAGTTTTGACATTAGCTAGCGTCCCCACTGGCATAAATTTAGGCGTTTCCACCACACCGTGGGGAGTGGCAAAAACCCCTGCACGGGCTTGGGTATGGCTGCAATTAGCCTGACATTTAAAAGAAAATTTCGCCCTGTCCTCAGTCATTAGTCCCCGATGCTCGTTAACCGCTACTCGGCCGTCCGTGTTATCTAATCTATTGTTGTTGACATCGCGACAAAAAACTCATGACCCCGCACAAAAACGGATACAAGTTTCCGACCATCGTCGTGGAGGGCAAAAAATTTTAGACCTTAGTTCTAACTCCCAGATTCAATGCTGCAAGTAAATCTAAAATCTAAAATCGACTGACTGACGATTAAAACGGGGAATCATCGTCGTCCAATTGCAGATCCCAGTTGCCTGAAAGTACCTGATCGACAACCGCATCCAAAGCCGCAGCATTTAAATTCCGGGCGAATTGCTCTTGCAAAGGATTGGAGAGGGGAATTAACCGCAACTGCCGTCCATCTTGAATCAGGTCAAAATAAGCACCATCTTCAGGGGACTGTTTAAGTTCCAGGTAATCAAAACTATAGACGTTCAAATAAAGCGCATGATTGGCAATCAGGGTAGAACGGTGGGGGTTGGCGAAGACTTCGAGCACATAACCTTCTCCTTCGCTATAAATCTCGCCATCTTGTATGTGAAGGTAGCGGACACGTCCTAAATCAAACAGCAATCTTTTGATATCGCGTTTGTTGACGACAATCCCTGTATCGATGATGCAAGGAGCAACTACCCTGTTATTCAATTGATCGTGACTCATGGAGTAAAAGCCTCTGTTGTAGTATTTTCCCGTCTTGAACATCAGGGAGTTAGCTAGAATTCTTGGGAAGGGAAACGCGGATCTGGAGTTTAGTCATTTTAGATAGGGAGCTTTGGGATCGCTGCCGACAGAGGTTTTCCGGGGAAAAGAGCGGGCGACAGGAGGAATGCTCGATCCAAAAAACTAGGGTGTTACAGTCCAATTCTGGCACACGCTAATCGATTGACAACTGCATACCAGATGAAAAATTTTCTATCTTATGGTGCATGATAAATGGGTTCGCTCTACGATCGACTTTTTCCGGAATCAAGGCGCTGCCATCGCAGCCGCAGTCGCTTTTTATACTTGTTTGCCGGTACCGGTGTCTTGGACTTTGGAGTTTCGGGGCATTGCCCGCTTGGCACCGGCGATCGGGCTTTTGATTGGGGGGATGCTGGGACTGGGGGATGTTGGGTTGCAGTTGTTGGGAATGCCTGCTCTGACTCGATCGGCCTTGGTGGTAGTTTTGGGCATCGCGGTGACTGGGGGGCTGCACCTAGACGGGGCAATGGACGCGGCGGACGGGCTGGCTGTACCCGACCCGGTACGCAGGCTGGAAGTCATGCGGGACAGCGTTACAGGAGCCTTTGGGGCGATGGCTGCGATCGCGATCGTGCTGCTGAAAACTGCCGCTCTCTCCGACTTGAATAACTATCGGTGGCTGGCTTTGATGGGTGTGGCGGGTTGGGGAAGGTGGGCCCAACTGGTGGCGATCGCCCGCTATCCCTATCTCCGGGCCGAGGGTAAGGGAGCTTTTCACAAGGAATCTATTTATTCTCCTTTTGATTTTATACCGGGAGTGCTGTTGCTGCTGAGTTTGAGCGTGGTGCAAGTTATCTTGGAGGGCGATCGGTGGCTGTTGGCGGCGGGGATGGCTTTGGGGGGAAGTGCGATCGGAATTTTTGCCGGAGCCTGGTTTAACCACCGTTTGGGCGGCCACACGGGCGATACTTACGGTGCTGTAGTCGAGTGGACGGAGGCTTTGTTGCTGTGTCTTTTGGCGGCGTTGGAAGGTTAAACAGTTGACAGTTGACAGCGAGTTTTTAGCATGGGGATTTAAACAATTGATATCAAATCCCATAGCATCGGAATTGTAAAATCGAGTCATATCAAATCCGCGCTTCATAGTCCTGTATTCATCTCTCTGCGATCTTCCTCTGTGTTCTCTGCGCCCTCTGTGGTTAAATCATTCCGATGCAACCAGAAACGATTTGATAGTTGATAGTTGATAGTTCACAGCGAAAATTATCTCGGAGTTTTTGCTGTCCATTGTCCACTGTCAATTGTCCTAGTTGTCCTATGTTAACCTTGAGCCCGATCGACCGCAGCCTGCAATTTTTCCCCCAGTATCCGAACGTGAGGTTCTTTTAACATCCCAAGGTGGTCGCTAGGAATCTCCTGAACCTCTATTCCTCCCGTAATTACCCTACCCCAACCTAATTCGAGGTCAACCCCAAACGCCTCCGCACTCTCAATTGCCTTGAAAATAGAGGCTCGACCCGGATAAACTCCCGCTACATAATGTCTTAATGCCTCTTCATTGAGTTCTCGATGAGTGAAGTTTTCCAGATAAATTGGCAGGGGACGCCCCACCGCCCGGTACCACTTGCACAAAATTCTCCACTGAATATGAGTGAGGACCTCGATTTTTCCCATCAGATTGCTCTTCGCTTTTTTCATAAATACAGCAGACGTGAGCCGTAAAACTTTCATCGCCCGTTGACTCTTCTTCATCTCAGACGAATTTTTGAAAGCATCCGGCCCGTAAGTGTCCAACAATCCCAGCAAAGCTACCTTCTCACCTAGATCGTGAAGTTGCCGAGCCATCTCAAAAGCTACCGTCCCCCCAAAAGATACTCCTAACAGAAAATAAGGGCCGTGTGGCTGAAAAGTTTGCATTTCTTTGATGTAATAAGCTGCCAATTCCTCAACTCGATTGGGGGGAGCCAATTTTTCATCCATAATCTGGGTTGACAGTCCCAAAACAGGCTGCGATGGCTCCAAATAATTCATTAAAGGACGGTAAAATTCCAATCCTCGGCCGAGCACGTGGATGCAGAACAGAGGAGGTTTGTAACTCCCTGTCCCCGGTTGAATAACCACCATCGACGGAGAAGGTGACGACCATTCCGGTTCGCGGAGAATGTCAGCCAATTGCTCAACAGTTGGCGATTGGAAAATAGCAGACAGCGGCAGCTTTTTGTCGAAGACTTTTTCAATTTCAGCTAACAAGCGCGCCCCTAGCAGGGAATGTCCTCCCACCTCGAAGAAATTGTCCCTGATGCCAATTGAATTGATGCCTAAAACTTTTTCCCAAATTTTTGTCACCTGGAATTCCAACTTGTCGCGGGGAGCAACAGCAATTATTTCATTGGGCGCAGCGCCGCTAGATTGCCACTTTTGAGTTGCCAAAGCGCGGCGGTCAACTTTGCCGTTCGGGTTTAAGGGCAAAGCGTCGAGGAACACAAACCCAGCGGGTATCATGTAGTCTGGCAGTCTCTCTTGCAGGAAGGAGCGCAGGGTACCGGCTGCGAGAATTTGACCTGGGCGGGAAACTGCATAAGCTGCGAGACATTTGTTGCCCGAAGCATCTAACTGAACTGCGATCGCCGCTTGGGTGACATCTGGATGTCCGGCTAATACTGCTTCAATTTCTCCTATTTCTATGCGGAAGCCGCGAATCTTTACCTGATTGTCGGTGCGTCCGAGGTACTCGATGTTACCGTCACTCAGGTAGCGGGCTAAATCCCCTGTTTTGTAAAGGCGATTTGAGGAAGGAAGAAGGCTTGAAACCGATCGCTCTGGTGCATTTTCCAATCCATCTTCTTCGTTGTCGATCAAAGGATTGGGAATGAACCTTTCGGCTGTCAGATCGGGACGGTTGAGATAGCCTCTGGCCAAGCCGGCGCCGCCTGCATACAATTCCCCCGGAACGCCGATCGGCACTGGCTGCAAATACCGATCGAGTATGTAAACTTGAGTATTGGCGATCGCCCGCCCGATGGGAACGGAATTGCTAATTTCACTGGCCGAGTCGAGCGGCGCGCAGCAAGTAAAAGTCGTATTTTCGGTCGGCCCGTAACCGTTAATT
>NZ_JAUBQM010000017.1:39169-82320 GCF_036701245.1 Microcoleus sp. Pol14D4 | reverse complement strand
GATTTTATTTTTCGGGGTTTTCCTGTTTGAATTCCTGATACTGCTGAAAAAAAAAGCTACCTATTTCTGGACCAACCTCTGATAACATTTTCTGACGGACTGCTTTTTCTATACTTTCAAAAGTTTTTAACTCGGTTGGCTCTGTATTTCTGTAAAGAATTTTTGCTACCGCTTTTAAGTGGGCTTTTAGCTGTTGTTGGTCTGATGGTGTCATTTTATTTGCCTCATCTTTATTTAACGATTTTACTAGCTTTTTCATTTTATCTCTTTTTTGACACATTTGCCAAAGTGAGATGCACCCAACCGGGTTTCTGTGAAAAAATACTGCGTTAAGGCTTTGAATTATCGTAATAAACCCGGTTTCTTAGGTCGCGAATGCGTCCAGCATTAACTAAGCTAAAAAAGCTCTCCAGGTGGCCGCTAAAACGATCGCTGCGATCGCTCCTATGAGTGTATTAAAAAAATTTACCACCTCGTTTGTCAGCCACTCGAACTTTGATTGCACCGTCGCCCCAATCACGCTCTCGATGTTCGTGGCAATAAAAGCTGAAATAACACAAAAAACAATTCCTGTCAAGTCTATTAAACCGACGGTCCAACTCAAAAGTGCGATCAGAATTGAGCCGACAATACCTGCGATCGTTCCTTCCAAACTTACGGCCCCTTCGGTACCCCTAGGTACAGGCTGCAAGCTGGTAATCAAAAAAGTCCGTTTGCCGTAAGCTTTGCCGATTTCGCTAGCGCAGGTATCCGAAAGTTTGGTGCAAAAACTCGCCGCGTAACCCAGCAATAACAGGGAAATAGCATCTTGTGGCACAGACATCTTGCCTGTATTGCCTAAAATAGATAATGCCAAAACTCCCACAGCACAAAGAGTAGCGGTTAAAGCAGAACCCCAGACATTTTCAGGGCCTCGTGCGCCTGAACGCTTTTCGGCTATGCCTTCTGCTTCTTTTTGTGCTTTGCCGATGCGGGTAACTCCCGATCCGACAAGAAAGTAAAACATCACCACGGCATAGCCTTGCCATCCCAAACAGCCCCAGATGAGGACGCCCAATACCCAGCCGTGAAATTGACCAGCGGGAGTGAGCAATTTTTTAGGAGCAATGGTGGCGATCGCGAGTAAAACTGTATTTAGGGCGATCGCCACCAACCAAGGATTAGACCAAGATAAATAATTAAAGAACAATTCTGAATTCTGCATTTAGTACCTCCATGAGCCAAGTCTTATTTCATCTTGCCTTCCCCGTGACCGATATTGCCCAAACCAAAGCGTTCTACGTAGACGGGCTCGGCTGCGAACTAGGTCGCGAATCGCCGAATTCTGCGATTATGGGTTTGTGCGGCCATCAAATTGTCGCCCACGTCAGCCGCGAACCTTTGACGCCTCAGCGAGGCATCTATCCCCGGCATTTTGGGTTAATTTTTACTTCCGAAGCTGACTGGGAAGCGTTGCTAGAAAAAGCCCAGCAAAACAACTTAAATTTCTATCAAGAACCGAGACGGCGATTTGTCGGTTTGCCTACAGAACACCGTACTTTTTTCTTAGAAGATCCTTTCCACAATATACTTGAGTTCAAGTATTATTGTGAAGCTGAAGCAATTTTTGGTCGCAGCGAATACGCTGAAGTTGGGGATGCTGTTTGATATTTAGTCCGGTAGCGATTTGCATCCTGTGGGGGCGGGTTTAGGAAATTGTTGGTTTTAGGCAATTACTGTAGGTCAAACCTGCCCTACAAAAGTTGACATTATACAAGAATGAATCTAACGGTCAATCATGAACTTTCAATGGTTCTGAAAGTGCTTCAGCGACAGCTTTTAAACTGCTGGAATTTCTCGCCATCATGGCATGGGCGAAAACAGACAATTTTACTTCTTTGGCAGCAGATATTTGGGAACTAGAAGCGGGTACGATGATGAAATCCCAATCTGTCCAAATCGAAGTAAAATTGAGCTTTTCCAACAAGGCTGCATCTCGATTTAAATCTTCTAAAAAAGCACTGCCAGGACGCATTTGAACGCAGCCTTTTCCCCAGAGAGTATAAGCCATCCAAGTACCGCTGTGAGGAGAAGATATGGCAATAAAGCGCTGGACTCGGTTAATCCCGCCTAACCTTTGCAGGTAGTAGCGAGTTACTAAACCGCCCATGCTCAATCCTACTATATCTAAGTGTTGTTCTGGTGCAAAGTTTTTGTCTATATAATCTGCTAGTTGTTGGGCTAATTCGTCTATGCTGGCATTGCCCCAATGAGGCGAGAGATTGAGGGTGTAAACTGACCATCCCAGTTGAGTTAGGTAGGCAGACATTTTGTAAAAAATTCCCGATTTGCGGAAGATTCCGTGAATTAGCAAGACGGGGTTGCGACTGAAATTGCTATTCATTTTTAAGTGGAAATTTTATTTTCAATAGGTGCTTTTAGTTCTTCAATTAATGCGTTAATACTTTGGGGTTCTGTTACCATTTGGCGGTGCAGCAAAACGTTGACTTTAACTTCTTTACCTACTGGCATTTGGGAGCTGTTCGCCGGTACAATCATTATGTCAAATGGCGTCCACATTGATGTAAAGTTTAGGCGTTTGAGCATTGTCACATCTTGATTCAAATCGCGCAGCAAGCCACTATCGGGGCGCATATCCAGGTATCCTGGTAGGCGTAGGGAATAAGCGGTGAGGGTGCCGTGGTGGGGGGAAGATAGGGTGATGAAACGCTGTACGCGGTTGATTCCTCCGAGTCGCTGGACGTAGTAGCGACTGACGATGCCACCCATGCTGTAGCCTACTATGTCTAAAGGCTGTTGTGGATCGAAGGTTTCAGAGATGTAGTCTGCGAGTTGCTTGGCCAGTAAGTCGAGCCCGATGGTGCCGTCGTTGGGGGTTAGGTTGAGGCTGTGGACTGACCATCCGAGTTCGGTGAGGCGGGCGGACATTGTGTTGAAAATAATCTTTGTGTCCCAGATGCCGTGTAGGAGGATGACCGGATTGCGATCGAGCGAACTGTTCATTTGGCAGGAAAATTGCTTGCTGATTACAGCATAGATTACTCCCCTAGAGAGTTTGATCCCTACTAGGACAGCTAGCGAATCGGATCGAGGTACGATCGACAATTAGTGGGAATCGCTAACAAATTCTGAGATACTTGTAAATAAGTGCAAAGCAGGGCTAGTATTTATACTTAAAATTTGCTTTGATGAGGTAGCTTAAATACAGCCAAATGTAAATTTTGATTAAGAAATGTAGACAAAAGTTGCTCTAGCTCGTAATCTAACTTTGTTGACAAGCTTGTACAAATTTCTCTAAAAGAACAAAAGGAGTAAGTCTAATGTTTGGTTTTATCAAAAATTTCTTCGGCGGTATTTTCGGATTTTTCGCCAGACTGTTGGGCTTGAAAAAGTCTGAATATTTCCTAGATTTGGGCGAATCTGGAGCTAAGGAACCAGCAAAAGTCGCGCCTGCGAAGGCTGAGCCTGTTGCGATCGCACCGGCAAAAGTTGAGTCTGAGAAGTCTGAGAAGTCTGAGAAGTCTGAGAAGTCTGAACCTGCTAAAAAGGCTAAGGTAGAGAAAAAGTCTAAGAAAGAAAAGGAACCAGTCGCTAGCGTTCCTGCTAATACTCCGGAACCCGTGAAGGTACCTGCAGTGGCAGCAACTAACGGAAAAGTGCCGAGTCAAGCTGAACCGAATCGGACTTTTGCTCCTAATAATTTAATGCCGACACCAAATGGAAGTCGTCGAACCCCTGGCCCCAGCATGAACAATTTCCGGGAAATGGCTCGTCAGGTGAAAACGAAATAGGAAGTTGGGAATTGATAATAGGGAATTGGGCATTGGATAACTCCAAATGCTGGGGTTAAAAATAAAAAAAATGGCATTCCTCATTTTTAATTTTAACTCTTTATTCTATTCCCTATTTTTTTCATTTCTGAGGAAGGCTAATCCGCTATATAGCTGAAAAGCTGAGTCCCAAGGAGTTTCGGATTTGCGCTCGACTTCTATATGAGATTCGATCTTGCTCAACATATTAGTGTAATCGAGCACTGTCTCGGCAAAGGGCGTAAATTCTGACCAAACTGTAACGTCAAGCTGGCGATCGAATATTTCCAGTAAGTGATTCCAGTTAATTCGGGTGGTACTTTGAGGAATTTGTTGAGAGTTTTTGACTCTGGATGTTTTGTTTTTGGGGTTCGGTGAAGTGGGGAGCTCAGCCGAAGCTTTGGTGAAATCCACTCCTTGTTGAAATTCGTAACTTTGGTCGCAAATTCGCAGAATGCAGTTTCTGCTGGGAATGTGTAAGTCACAGATTTGAGCGTAATCTTGCCTAATTTCTCGGTGGCGAAATTGCTCCTTTCTTCGGTTGGGGGAGTAGTCCATGACTTCGATGAACATCGGCAACAAGCCTTCTACTCTTTGGGTAACTTCTGACCAGCTAAATTCGATCGCACCGAGTCTATCGAGTTGATCTTTACAAACAACGGCTGGGGAAGAGAGAGACTGGAAGTGCTGCACTCGGAAGATTTGGATTTTTTGAATATCGCTTAGGGTTGCCCAAAATACGGGAATGGCGGCTTTGAGGAGTTCTTGACCGTAAATTCGGAGTTCGGCGATGGGGCCAGTTTTGTAGAGTCTCCAGCCGCGGCTTTGGATTTGCATCCGGGTTGTGTAGGCGTCGATTTTAAAGATTCTGCTGATATTTTGAATGGCGGCGGGTTTGTTTTCGGGACTCACGGGTTCGAGGATGAGGAGTCCGGGTTCGAGGTTGCTGGGGTCGTTTTTGGCGGTTTCTATGGCTTGTTGGCGGAGGTTTTGTTGTGCGGTTTCAATCCGTTGAATAGCTTGGCGGGTCTGGGAGACGATTTTGGGGTTGGTGATGTCGCGGAGTATTTTTTTATAGCTTGTTTGGGCTTTTTCGAGGTTGTTGGTGAGTTCGTAATAGCGGGCGATATAGTATTGTACCCACGGATTTTCGGGGGATTCTTTTTGTAGTTGTTTGATGAGTTGGGCAGCTTGTTTGTAGTCTTTACCCTCTAGGGCGGCGGCTATTTGGTTGATGTCTGTCATGGGGTTTGCGGGAATGGCGTTGTTTCTATCTTGGCTGATGTTTGGTTGGTTCCGCCACTGGTTAATAACTTTGGCTTTTTTTTGTTTGGGATTTTGGGCTGTTGGGAAAATTTAAGATTTGGATTTTTTAACCGCAGATGTATGCGGATGAACGCGGATGAACGCGGATGTGTAGAAAGGGATGTTGAGTGGATGTGACAATCAATATAAGTCAAAGTTGATTGGAATTAATGCTTAAGCTGTAGGAACCTTTGCTTGTACGATCGCCTCCTTTAACAACTATTTTATAAGTGCCGTTACTAGGCAATTTTACGGTGATTTGAGACTCGCGGCGATTCTGGGAGTTACCTGCAGTTTGGGCAATATTTTTGCCAGTGGTGTCTAACAGTGTTATGTTGTGGTCGAATGCTCTGCTTTTGAGGTCGATCGTAATAGATTGACCTGCCCGTCCTTGAAAGTTGTGTTGGCGTGATTCGCCGTCTGTGAGGGTTCCCCGCTGCTGTAGGATGGAAAGGGAGGTGAGTTTTGGGCGATCGACATTGCTCAATTCTAAGCCGTAATTTGTCACTGGTGATTCGGGGCCGTTTCCTTCTCTGACTGCGATGATAAAAGCCGTTTTGTTGTTGGGCTCTCGGACTATTTTGTCAATAAAATTGGCTTGTATTTTTTGTTCATTTATAGGTTTTGGTTGATTAAAATTGGGTTTAGATATACACATAAGTACGCCTCCATCTTGATAGCGGGCGGCGTAGAACCAGTAGTTTTGACCGTTAGTTGTAAATTCGTTTCTGCTAAAGATAATGAATCTTTCAAGTTGCGGTAGTTGCTGGTTACGGTTACAATTTTTATCGATGTATATTTCGTTGACTGATGGCGGTCGCTGGGAGAAAGCTGCTGGGACGATGGTAATTACAATTGCTGAGATGATGCTGAGGGTGAAGGGCGAACGGCTTTTCATAAATACTTTTTTCTCTTTATTCTTGTCAGGTATTGTACGGTATACTTCCTATTTTATCTTTGTTTTAAATAGTTTTCTAATTCCGCAGTGCGCTGTTTAGTCATGCGATCCAAACATTCACTCAAGAAACCTCCATAACCCGTACCGCCACGATTTTTATAAACTTCAAATTCACAGGTTTTATCTCTTAACTTAATCCACCCTAATTGGGCTTCGGAAAGTAGCGCCCGCTCTTCGCCACTCAATTGGGCAATCAGTTGTTTGTAAACCTCGTTTAGCCGTTTATCCGAGGCTTCGTAATTCAACCGAATACAAGTTCTGACTTGTGCATCTCCTTGCGGGCGATCGCAATTAATCTGTTGAGCAATGGGAAAAATCGGAGATTGTGCAGAAACTGATTGTGTACCGAAAATTGCCAAAAGCGCGCTCGACCAAAAGAGCGATCGACCTTTCCTCAACTCTATTTTCATTCCCCGTCAACCCACCTATCTGATGAATTCTTTGTTATTTGTTGATATTAGCACTTCTCAAATGCCGTGCCAACTAAAGATAAAGCCACAATCGGAGCTGTCACCGCTCTTAAAATTCTACTACCCAAAGAAACAGCTTCAAAACCAAATTCGATCGCCTTTTCCACCTCCCGCTCAGTCCATCCACCCTCCGGGCCAATAGCTATGACAATCGATAATTCTCCGCCATCTTGCTCCCCCCTTTGTACGGGCAGTCCCCCCGTGTCCGCCCTAAACTGGGGGGGAGCCAAACCGACTAAACAATCCCAGAAATGCCGATTTTCCCCGCGAGCAACACAGATAAATCGATGTTTTTGACCGCAATTTTTCACAGCAAAATCAAACGCAATAGGCTCTAAAATCCTCGGCACAATTTGACGTTCCGACTGTTCCGCCGCCTCCGCAGCAATTCTTCTCCACCGATCGACTTTTCGATCGCTTGGTTTGAGCAAAGTTCGATCGCTCGTTACCGGCACAATACTTGCCACACCCAACTCCGTCGCCTGTCTCACAACCTCGTCAAAGCCGTTACCCTTGGGCAAAGCCGCCATCAAAGTGACTTCCACTGGTAGCTCCCCGTTCACAGCAATCTCCTCTGCTATCGAGGCAAATAACCCGGTTTCCTGGGCTTCTAGGACTGCTAACCACCAATGCCCCCGGCCGTCCATCGCAATAAATCGATCGCCCGCTTGCAAACGTAGCACTCGATTTAAATAATGCTGCTGTTCCCTAGTTAAGTCGATTGTGCGATCGCAAATTTGAGTGTCAGTAACTGCTAATCTTTGTAATTGAGGCATTGAATTTGGGATTGTTCGTTTTCTATTAGAGATTTTTTTATTTAACCGCAGAGAACGCAGAGAACGCAGAGAAAGAGAGAAAGAGAGGAGATAGGCAGGCGGGGTTTCAACGGCTAATAAATAATAAAGGCAAAGCATTTACAACCAGATTTATGTTAAAAATCCTAGTTTTTTTCTGCAAATGCTCTGCCTTTATATTATTTTTGCGTGAATTTTATTTGATGCTAGCAAAAATCGAAAATTGCAAATCGGCTTATGCTTCCTCCTTAATCTTTTTTAAATAAGTAGAAATCGCTTCTGTAGCTAGCTGTGTAATCGGCTTGCCCTGACGGGCTGCTTCTTCCTTGAGCTCGTTGTAGATTTCATCGCGGACGCTAATTCGACGGCGGACTTTGCCACCGCCAGCAGTGGCAGTCTCGTTCCCGTCATCGTTACTAGACGTAACTTCTAATTCATTTATCTCAGTTGTCATCGAGTCAGCAGATTGGTAGTTGGTTACAAATTGACGGATAGATTCTAACCCGACGCGATCGCAAAAATTGCCAAAACTCTCGTTCAGTTGCCGTTTTTGCTTGAAATAAACAAAAATCGGCTCCAGAAAAGCTTCAAAATCCTTGACGTGCAGCTTATCCTCAATTGGTTTTGCTAGCCGCGTTTGGTCGGGAGAACCGCCCAGCCAAATCTGGTAGGATTCCGGCGAACTCCCGACAAACCCCAATTCTGCCATATAAGGGCGGGCGCATCCATTTGGGCAACCAGTCATCCGCACCACCAAATGCTCGTCTTGCAAGCCAACTTTGGTCAAAAGTGCGCGAATCCGCTCTAAAATGCTCGGCATCACGCGCTCAGACTCGGTAATCGCCAGCCCGCAAGTCGGCATTGCCGGACACGCCATCCCATAACGCACCAATGGGTCTATTGCAGTTTCCCGCTGAATGCCACATCGATCGAGTATTCCCTGAATTTCTTCTTTAAGATCCGGCGAAATATCGTAAATCAGCACGTTTTGGTGTGGCGTCGCCAGTACCGGCAAGTTGTACTTCTGCACGATTTCCCGCAAAGCGGTTTTTAGCTGAAACGAGCCTTCATCCTTAATCCGGCCATTATCCACAGAAATGCCGACAAACAGCTTGCCGTCTCCTTGTTCGTGCCAGCCCAAGAAATCCAAATACTTCCACTCAGGCAGCGGTTTAAACGCTTCTAGCGGCTTGCCAAAATATTCGGCCACTTTTTCGCGGAACCACTGTACGCCTTTGTCGTTAATCAGGTACTTCAGCCGCGCGTGCCGTCTGTCTGTGCGATCGCCGTAATCTCTTTGCGTTGCTACAATTGCCTTGACCAAATCGTAAACATCATCCTTGGCCACATAGCAAATCTCATCCGCAACCCGCGCAAAAGTCTCTTCTTTGTTGTGAGTACGACCCAAACCGCCGCCAGCAAACACGTCAAAACCTTGCAACTCGCCAGATTTATTGGTAATTACCACCAAGCTCAAATCCTGAGAGTACAAGTCAATTGAATTGTCTCCGGGCACGGTAACGGAGCACTTGAACTTGCGCGGCATATAATGGCTGCCGTAAATCGGTTCTTCTTTGTCGTCGCTAAAGATTGTGCCGTTGCCGTTTTTCTGTCTCGCCGCCTTCACTGCGGGGTCTTCCTCGGCCGAAACAGCTTTTTCGCCGTCTAGCCAAATTTCATAATAAGCACCGGTTTGCGGTGTCAGCAAATCGGCGACATTGTTGGCGTATTCCAGTGCATACTTGTATTCTGGGCGATTTTTGTACGGTGCAGGCGGTGCCATGACGTTGCGGTTCAAGTCGCCGCAAGCTCCCAAGGTTGACCCCATATTTTTAATAATTGAGGAAAACACTGCTTTAAGATTTTTTTTCAACACGCCGTGCAGTTGGAAACCTTGGCGCGTTGTAACCCGGATCGTGTGGTTGCCGTATTCTTCAGATAGCTTGTCTAAGGCTAGATATAATTGCGGCGGAGTAAACCCGCCGGGATTGCGGGTGCGGAGCATGAACTGATAATCTTTTTCTTGTCCTTTGACTCGATTGTCGCGGTTGTCTTGCTGGTACGATCCGTGAAATTTGAGAATCTGAATCCCGTCTTCGGTGAAGTGGGTAGTTTCTTGTAACAGTTCAGTCGCAACGGGTTCTCGTAAATAGTTGCTGCGTTCTTTGAGACCTTCTGATTTAGAGGGCTTGCGCGCAACCGGGGTTGAAGTGGAAGATGTGATCATGGGAATGTATAGTGCCAGTTATAATTAGATACAGCCGATCGAATATTTCTTGACAATTTGACACTTGACAAATTTGCACTTGACAAATTTCTTCAGAAATGCTTTGTCGGATATGTTGACAACTCGGTTAACAAGTCAGTTAACAAGTAAGTTAATAACGGTAATCCGGTAGGAATTCTGATGTTGTTCAATTGTAACACGATCGAGCCGGGGCTGAAAAATTGTAATTAAGAGTTTATACTTTCGATCGCTTAAGTGTACGAAACTTTAGAAATAATTAACCTAAACCTTTGAAACTATGTCACTGTATGACGAAGACACCTTTGTGGTCTTAGAAACAAACCAGTCAGAGCAGTTTTTGACAGCGGCGGAACTGTTAGAAAAGCTGAAAGCCCTGTTAACCGAGGAACACGAAGATTTGCCGCAAGACGTTGATAAAATATCTGGCGTGGAAGCTCAAGCCAAGTATTTGATTGATACTTATTGTGAATTAGATGTCGGGGCTGGAAAATTTTTGCAGTGGTATGCAGTGCGTCTAGAAAAGTAATTTTGGGAATTGGTTGTTAGTTATTGGTTATTGGTTATTGGTTATTAGAGCCAACAACTAAGAACTTAACAACTAACAACCAAAAACTACTGACAAGTAACAAATAACAAATAACCAATAACAACTAACTATTCTTCCAACTGTTGAACCGATGATACTTCAACTGCGGTAACATCGATCGTACCGGGCGGCGTCAAGCGACTAAAATGACCTTCCTCTATTTTCAGAGGTTCGCCACAGTTCGCACACTGAAACTGAGTTTGATTTAAAGCTGTAAATTCGTATTGACAAACTGGACAATTGTCCTCAATTAAATTGCGTTTCAGCCACCACTGAAGCGCGAAAAATGCGACCACAGGCGTCAGCAACAAAAAAGCTACTAAAATCAACACTGATTTAACTATCCAACCCAAACCAATTGACACCAACAAACAGGCGATGCCCAGCAGTATCAACCAATTACTAATACGGGGTAGCTGGAAAGAGATTTTGGGGGTGCCTTGGTTCACGGTGGTCTCCTTGGGTGTCTTTGCAGGTAGGCATAACTCTATCCTACTCAGAAATTCAGGCGGTCGATCGAGTTAATTTTCCCATTGTACACCCAGAAACCGCTCTCTACGGCATAAGCTTATCTGAGTCAGAGGGTTGAAAAATTCCTTGTAACGATTGACAAAGGGATTTAAAACTAAATCTTGCGAGGGTTTGTTCCCTCAACCAGTGGCGATCGCACCTTTTATCCTCCCCTCGCAGCATTTCTACACAAGCAAGCGCTACTGCTGCTGAATCTCGATGAGGAACTCGCCATCCCAGTTTACCATCTTGCAGCGGATCGGCTGACCCGTCCGCATCCCCCGCGAGTACGGGTACTCCGCAAGCCAGCGCTTCCAAATAAACTATACCGAACCCTTCCTGGGAGGGCATTACATAAGCATCGGCCAACTGGTAATGTGCTGCTAAATTTTCTTTCGGTACAAAACCCGCAAACATTACTCTTTCGGCAACTCCCAAATCATCAGCGAGTTTGGCTAATCTAGATCGATCGTCTCCGCGTCCAATAACTAAGTATTTCACATTCGGAAAAGTTTTGGCTATTTGCGGCAAAGCTTGAATTGTGACATCGACACCTTTGTAAATATCCGTCGATCGCAATCTGGCTACAGTCATTAATATTTTAGCACCAACCAAATTGTACTGCTCTAATAAATCCTGTGGCTTCGGTCCAGTGGTAAATATATTTTTATCTACTGTACAAGGCACTATGTGGAATTTTTCGGGATTTAAGTTGTTAATTTCGCAAGTGCGTGAAGCGAAGCTATCCCGTAGGGAATCGCGCGTGTACCTGCTAATAGTCCAAATACTCTCAGCTTGTCTCATTGCTGTTTGATATTTGGGAGCAAGCGGTTCCCACACTTCCTTCCCATAAGTTAAAATTGTGTAGGGAATTCCCAAGGGTTGGCACAGAATTTGAATTAGCGGTGCGAGTTTGATATGGCCGCAAAAAACTCGTTCCGGTCGTTTTTGCAGCAAGCGAGTTAGTAATACTGTAGCAAACTTAAGACGGCCAAACCAGGGATTCTCGGTTTTGAGGTAATAAAATTTCAGATTTTTTGATTCGTAAGGATTGTTGCAGTCTGGGGTATCTCGCAACAGCAAAACTTCTGCTTGCGACGGCGAGTTTGTCCCTGCGGTTATGGACAGGTAAGCTTTGAGAATGTCTTTAACGTAGGATTGAATACCGCCTTCGCTGGCAAATATTTCGAGGAAACAGAATAGGTGATTTGTCGATCGCATCTGTGATTTACCCATTGACAGCGCAGACAATTATTGCATTATAGTGATTTTGTCAAAAAGGGCGATCGCCATTATCCAGAGCTTTTAAACCATGTCAAAATGACTGTAGTTGCAGGTTTTACAGGCAAATATTTGACTCGCTTAATCTCACCGTTGGTTTTGAGCGACTATCTGCTTTTTTACTAGGGCTTTTTAAGTAGCTGCATGAGTAAGTGCGAGGCTTTGCTTGAACCTTACTATAATCTACTGTAATTTACTGTAAACTTAATGATTTTTTACAAAATTATGCACCAAACAAAAATTAAGATTTATTAAGTTGGTACGGCGCGTCCGAGCAGACTGAGGATTAGCAGATGGTGTCGATCGAGGATATCGCATTTTTAGTCTTTGGTAAAAGTATTGTCTATCCAAAGATAGATATAGAGCCAGTCTTTAATTGTTATCATCAGCAAGATAGAGAGTTAAATTTAATATGACTGTGCCAGGTTTTAAAAGCAATTTCTGAAAGATTTTGTCGAAAATATTCTCCTAAAAATTTGTCACGCATTGCCAAAAGTTAATGCTCATAAAGCATTAAATAAGTATTAATATCGTTGATTGTTTTGGCATCGAGGAGATAGTTTGAATCTTCATCTTTTCGGTTAACAAAAGTAGTCTGGCGAGATGAGTGAAAATTTTTACGAGCAGAAAATAAACACGATCTCG
The DNA here is from genome assembly GCF_036701245.1 of Microcoleus sp. Pol14D4. Lineage (NCBI taxonomy): Bacteria > Bacillati > Cyanobacteriota > Cyanophyceae > Oscillatoriales > Microcoleaceae > Microcoleus > Microcoleus sp. Pol14D4. Next base: position 69,714 of record NZ_JAUBQM010000017.1, on the reverse strand, counting down.
TACAATCATGTACAAAGAAAAGCCGCTCACCTAAAACATTAGGTATTCGAGCTTAAACCTAACAAAGCTAATGTTAGGTTGGCAAGGTCATATTTACGAGCGACTCTCTCCAAATGAGCCTTCATTGGAGTTTGAGGTGAAACGAGTAACGATCGCACTCAGTCTTTTTAGTCTACTCAGCAGCACTCTGGCAAGTTGCACCGCCGCTTCCCAGAACGCTCAAAACAGCACGCAAAAAAGCAACTCCGAACTTTCATCAGTTGCTGTAGCAGTCCGCGACCTCGGCAATCCATTCTTCGTACAAGTCGGCAAGGGCGCTGAGGCCGCAGCCAAGAAAATCGGCGGTGCAAACGTGAAGACAACTCTCGTTTCCAGCGGCGACGATTTAAATCAGCAATTCAATCAAATCGAAAACTTTATTGCCTCTAATGTCAGCATGATTGTACTCAATGCTGCGGACACCAAAGGCATTGCCCCGGTTGTCGAAAAAGCCAAGCAAGCCGGAATTCCGATAATTGCAGTTGATACCGCCGCCGAGGGAGGCGTTGATGCCACAGTTACTTCAAATAACGTGCAAGCTGGCGAAGTAAGCTGTCAATATATAGCCGATCGCTTGAAAGGAAAAGGCAGCGTTGTGATTATCAACGGGCCTCCCGTCGCTTCAGTGGTCGAGCGAGTTCAGGGTTGCCAGAGTGTTCTCTCCAAATATCCCGATCTCAAAGTTCTTTCCAAAGATCAGAACGCAGAAGGCAGTCGCGATGGCGGGTTAAGAGTGATGAGCGATTTGCTTACTTCCTTCCCGAAAATTGATGCTGTTTTTGCAATTAATGACCCCTGTGCCATTGGTGCAGAATTAGCAGCCAAACAAGCACAAAGGAGCGAGTTCTTCATTGTGGGAGTCGATGGTGCACCTGAAGCTTTAGATGCACTCAAGCAGAACAACAGTTTATTTGTGGCTACAGCAGCTCAAGATCCATTTCGCATGGCAGCCAAGGCAGTTGAAGTCGGCAACGACATTCTCAAAGGAAACAAGCCAGCCAATCCAAACATTCTGATTCCAGTCGCGTTGATTACTCGCGAAAACGTCAATCAACATAAAGGCTGGACAAGCGAGTGACCTTCTTCGTGTCAAGTTAAGACTAAAACCCTTGAGGAATCCCGTTTTTGCCCGAGTCTAGATCCCCCTAAATCCCCCTTAAGAAGGGGGACTTTGAGAAGAATCTTCTCCCCCCATTCTTAAGGGGGGCTAGGGGGGATCTAAGTTTAATAGTCAAGCAGATTTCCTTACGGTATTTACAATGGTAAATAGCACTCAAGATTCAATTAAAACTAAGCCCGTACTAGAAATGCAAGGTATTACAAAAACCTTTCACGGTTTTACAGCCTTGCACGATGTAAATATCACCGTTTACCCAGGCGAAGTCCACGCCCTCATGGGGGAAAACGGTGCGGGCAAAAGCACGCTGATGAAAATTCTGGCGGGAGCCTACATAGCTGATGCAGGCGAAATCAGAATTGACGGTCAAGCTGTTAAGATGACAGACCCCGGTCAAGCCAGAAATTTAGGGATAGCGATTATTTATCAAGAACTCAATCTCGCCCCCAATCTGACAGTTGCTGAAAACATTTTTATGGGCAGCGAGCTAAAAAAAGGAGGTACATTTTTAGACCAAGATGAAATGCGGCGTAGGGCCGCTGAGGTATTAACAAACCTCGACGCAAGTTTTGCTGCTGGAGACCTGGTTTCCACACTTTCAATTGCCGAACAGCAGCAAGTGGAAATAGCTAGGGCGCTCAAAGATAAAAGCCGAATTTTAGTGATGGACGAGCCGACGGCCGCGCTTTCAGACCGCGAAACAGATAAGCTTTTTGAAGTGGTTCGCCGCTTGCGGAATGAGGGCATTGCTATTATTTATATCAGCCACCGGATGGAAGAGATTTATGCCCTTGCCGATCGCGTGAGCGTCATCCGAGATGGCGGGTATATTGGCTCTCTGGAAAAGCACGAAATTTCTGCCAATCGCTTGGTGGAAATGATGGTGGGTCGTTCTTTACAGGATTTGTACGAAAACAAGCATCAAATAACACCGGGTGCTGTTGTTCTTGAGGTAACAAATTTAAGCGACGGCCGCAAAGTAAAGCCTGCCACTTTTCAACTCCATGCGGGCGAAATTCTGGGTTTAGCTGGTTTAGTTGGCGCGGGCAGAACAGAACTTGCCCGCCTAATTTTTGGTGCCGATCGAAAGACAAGCGGTGAAATTAAACTAGAAAATCGTCCTCTGAATGTCTCGACACCAAATGAAGCAATGGCAGCCGGAATTGCTTACGTGCCTGAAGATCGCAAGGCTCTCGGACTATTTTTGGAGGCAACTTCTGGTGAGAATATCACCATGAATGTCCTCGATCGAGAAGCAAAAGCTGGCATTATTAACTCAAATTTTCTGTTGAAAGTTGTCAATGATGCTATTAATAATTTGCAGATTCGCCTTGCAAGTCCGAGCATCAGGGCAATGGATCTTTCTGGGGGAAATCAGCAGAAGTTGCTGCTAGCGCGTTGGTTGGCTATCAACCCAAAGGTACTTTTGTTAGATGAACCGACGCGGGGTGTTGACATTGGCGCAAAAAGCGAAATTTATCGAATTATTAGCGATTTGGCAGCCAAGGGTGTAGGTATTTTAATGATTTCCAGCGAACTGCCGGAAATTGTGGGAATGAGCGATCGCGTCTTAGTGATGCGAGCAGGAAGCCTCGTCGGTGAAGTAGGCGGAGCGACTGGGGAAGCAATTACGCAAGAGAACATTATGGCTTATGCCACCGGGGCAACAGAGGTAAAAAAATCATGAGTCAAACAGAAGTAAAAAGCACCAGAAATCAATCAAGCGATCGCCAAAAAGCCAGTAAAGCTCAAGCTTGGAAAAATTTCATCCAAGTGGCCGGTATCCTGCCGATTTTGGTGGGCATCTGTATCATTTTTTCCCTGGTAACGCCCAACTTTCTTTCAGTAGGAAATTTGATCAATGTCATCCGGCAAGCATCGATCAATATTGTCCTTGCTACAGGCATGACTTTTGTGATTTTGACGGGGGGAATTGACCTTTCAGTCGGGTCAATTTTGGGCGTGACTGCAGTTGTCGGGGTGCTGGTTTCCTTAGTTCCAGGTCTGGGTTGGTTTGCCGTACCGGCTGCGTTAATAGCCGGAGTATTTTTAGGATTACTTAACGGCTCGCTAATTGCCTATTTAGGTTTGCCTCCGTTCATCGTAACCCTGGGTTCTTACACAGCTTTGCGTGGAGTTGCTTATTTAGTAGCTAACGGCACTACAGTTATCAATAGAAATTTGAATTTTGCTTGGGTAGGTAACAGCTATGTTGGCCCTATTCCCTGGTTAGTTATTATCGCTTTTCTCGCAGTTTTAGCGAGTTGGTTTGTCTTGCGGCGGACTGTTCTGGGGAGGCATATTTATGCCGTGGGAGGCAACATTCGGGCAGCACGATTGACAGGTATTAAGGTGAGTCGCGTGCTGTTATTTGTCTATGGCGTGAGTGGGTTGCTTTCTGGTTTAGGTGGAATTATGAGCGCGTCGCGCCTCTACAGTGCGACGGGGATGTTGGGGCAAGGCTACGAATTAGATGCGATCGCTGCTGTAATTTTGGGAGGAACCAGTTTCACAGGTGGAATTGGCACTATTTGGGGTACTTTGCTGGGGGCGTTAATTATTGCCCTGCTCAACAATGGACTAACTCTCATGAACGTGTCTTTCTTCTGGCAGTTAGTTGTCAAAGGTCTGGTGATAATTATCGCAGTGACGATTGACAAAGTTCGCACCGGTTCAAGCGCAGCGTAATATTGCTAATTCGGTCGATCGGTTCCTTATTCGGAGCTTGTTTCTATGCACATCCCTCCTTTTTATCACCTGATTACTGGTTTTATCCTGGGATTGCCTGCTGTATTTCTACTAACATTATTCCCCTGTTTTGCTGCACCAATTGATAGATTAGTTGCTCCTGAACCGTTAAATACCTTGGCAGAAGACCCCTTCGCGCAGGTGAATTCTGTCTCTCAACTCTCGGATGTAAAACCCACTGACTGGGCGTTTCAGGCGCTGCAATCTTTAGTAGAACGCTACGGCTGTATTGTCGGTTATCCCGACGGCACCTACAGAGGAAACCGCGCGATGACGCGGTACGAATTTGCAGCAGGATTGAATAGCTGTCTCGATCGAGTTAGCGAACTAATTGCCACAGGCACAACCAACCAGATTACTGCGGAAGATTTAGCGATCGTCCAAAAGCTGCAAGGAGAATTTGCAACTGAATTATCGGTGTTGCGGGGTCGAGTCGATGCCCTAGATGCACGCACAGCAGAACTAGAAGCGCATCAGTTCTCGACTACAACGAAGCTGAATGCGGAAATTATTGTGGTGGTAACAGATACCTCCGGCAACAGTGTTGGGGATTCGCGCGATCGCACCAACACTATTGTTGCCAACCGGGGGCGATTAAATTTTGAAACCAGTTTCACCGGTCGCGATATGCTGAGAACCCGTTTGGAATTCGGCAACTTGGGCAGGATTGCCGACGAGACGGGTACAAATATGACGGCCTTGAACTTTGATGGCAATGTCGATAACACAATCACCGTCCCTCACGTATTGTATGTGACCCCGCTGACCTCTAATCTCTCGCTGACCGTGGGCCCGACAGGTGTTGGGTATTCCGATATTACCGATTTGCTGACTCCTCCAACGATCGCCAGCGATAGTGAGGGAATTCCCTCGAAGTTCGGACAATACAGTCCTCTCTACCGCCGGGGAGGTGGGGGTGCTGCTGTCAACTGGACGATGGCCAAAAACCTCACCCTGACTGTGGGCTATATCGCAGGAAATCCCAATCTCTCGCAGCAAAGTAACGGTTTATTCAACGGTTCCTACAACGCTCTGGTTCAGCTTGCCTACCGGGGCGATCGCGGAGCCATTGGCGTAGCCTATTCTCGTACCTTTGCACCCAGCGGTAAAGCCGACCTCACAGGCGGTACGGGCAGTTTTCTGGCTGCGCGACCGTTTGGGGACAATATTGCTACATCCAGCGATTCTGTAGCCGTACAAGGATTCTACCGCCTTGCTCCCCGCTTGCAAGTTCACGGTTGGGGCGTTTATAGTCGCGCCAATGCAGAAAATTCCGGTGTTAGCAGCGTTTCTGATGGTAGAGGTGGCGTGGTTTTGCTAAATGTTGACGGTGACGATCGCGCTGATATTGTGTATGCAGCGATCGGGATCAGTTTCCCAGATGTGGGAGGTGAAGGCAACCTACCGGGGATTTTAGTGGGTTTGCCAGGTCGCGTGACGAGCAGTAATGTGCGCCGCGAGCGAGATACTTCCTATCACATTGAAGCTTTCTATCGCTTTCAGGTCAACGACAACATTTCCATCACCCCTGGTGTTTGGGCCGTTGTTAATCCTGAGAATGACAGCCGCAACGACACTCAATGGGTTTGGTTGCTCCGCACTGGCTTTAACTTTTAACCGGAAAGATATTTTAGGACTTACTAACCTAGTCCTGGACGCAAAAACCCAGTTTCTTGACGTAATTGCCTCATCTGAGACGATAATCGCGAGAAACCGGGTTTTTTAGACTGATAGTGCGTCCAGGACTTCAATTTCATCCTACACAACAAAAAACCCCTACCATCGCTGGCTGGGGTAGAAAATTATCAGGGTGCATCTACTAATATTTGCAAGTATAGCAGACATTTGTGGGGTGTCACCCTTCAGGGGTAATACCCGCCGAAATTCTGAGTCAGAATAACTTATAAATTAATATGTAAATGATTAAGAAAGCTTTTATATCATCTCGTTTTGTCCCAGCCGATCTAAAATCTAAGATTTAGAATAAATCTGTGCTAGACCTCAAATTAATCCGAGAAAACCCGCAAGCCGTGCAAGAAAGCCTCAACCTGCGCGGAGGTAACTATGAAATCGAGCCGATTTTGCAATTAGACAAACAGCAGCGGGAGTTGGAAGGGAAGCGATCGCAACTGCAAGCCCGCAGCAACGAAATTGCCAAACTCATCGGTCAAAAAAGAAAATCGGGTTTACCCCTCGAATCTCCCGAAGTTCAGGAACTGCAAGCAGAAGGCAACGCAGTCGGCACCGAGTCGAACCAACTGCAAGCACAGGAAAAAGACCTAAAAGCTCAAATAGAAGCTTTATTGCTACCTCTGCCAAACTTACCGAGTCCGTCAACGCCGATCGGCAAAAATGAAGAGGAAAACGTCGAAATCCGGCGCTGGGGAGACGAATACATACCCCAAAACCCCGGTATTTTACCGCACTGGGAAATCGGCGAAAAATTAGGAATTATCAACTTTGAACGGGCAGTAAAAATCGCTCAGCCCCGCTTTGTGAGCTTAATGGGAGCTGGTGCAGCCCTGGAAAGAGCGATTATTCAATTTATGCTCGACCGCCACACAAAAGCCGGTTATGTAGAAGTAATTCCCCCATTTTTAGTTAACACTGAATCCCTGACCGCTACTGGTCAATTACCCAAATTTGCTGAAGAAAGTTTCAAGTGCGACCAAGACGATTTGTGGCTGATTCCTACTTCCGAAGTTCCGGTTGTCAATTTGTACCGAGGTGAAATTTTGACAGCAGAACAGTTGCCAATTTATCACTGTTCTTATACTCCTTGTTTTCGGCGCGAAGCTGGCAGTTATGGGAAAGATACGAGGGGATTAATTCGATTGCACCAATTTAATAAAGTTGAATTGATAAAACTCGTGCATCCGAGTACCTCCGAGGCAGAGCACGAAAAATTAGTGCAGGATGCTGAGGGAGTTTTGCAGGCGCTGAAATTGCCTTATCGGGCGATCGCACTGTGTACGGGCGATTTAGGTTTCGCGGCAGCCAAAACCTACGATTTAGAGGTGTGGCTGCCCTCTGCAGGCAAATACCGCGAGATTTCCAGTTGTTCCAACGTCGCAGATTTTCAGGCGCGGCGGGCAAATATTCGCTTTAAAGAAGCTGGGAAAAAAGGCACTCAATTCGTTCACGCCCTTAACGGTTCCGGTTTAGCTGTGGGCCGCACAATGGCGGCTATTTTGGAGAATTACCAGCAGCCAGACGGAACTGTAAAAGTGCCGGAAGTGCTGCAACAATACTTGGCGAGGGAAGTTTTGTAATAGTTTTGAGTTAAAATTGGGGTAAGGTGCGCAGTGCGCACCCTACAGTTTGAGCAAGGCTTCTTTGATATTTAATGCTAAAAATCTATCCAAGGCGAGATACATCCAGTAAACAGATAACTGACTATCACTGCTAGTCTTCTGAAATCCCAAGACCAGGCACAGTTTTTCGTACATGGGGTGAATCATCAGGGTGTACAAGTCGCAAAGATTGGGAAAATCTGTTTGCATTTCGCCTAAAACTTTTTGTGTGTCTTCGAGAAAAGCAATGCGGTATTCTGACAAATACTGCGGATCGATCATCCAACTGCGGACAAATACTGACTGGCAATTTAGATCTCCTGGTAGCGCCATCTTGAAAGGATCGATATCGGAAATAGAACTTAAATGAAGCCCTTTACTAGCAGCATTAAAAAAATTTACTTCAGATTCGCTAGCTGTGGGATAAAGTAAGTAAAATCCGACTGGATTGAGATTATCTGAGCGTCGCAAAACTCGCATTCCCTTTGAGTATTGACTGGCAAAAAGCCGGAGGATTTTAGCAATTTTGTGGGGAACGGCGTTAGTGTTTCGGTTCATCCAGTTGTAATTGGTGGCTAATAAATTGGCAACCGGAATCGCGTCGCACCGGGGGTCAAAATTATCTAATTGGAGTTGTACAGGCTTTTGAGGTTCGCCGGCCTCTAAAATTTCTGAAACAGGTTGAATTTGAATTGCCGTAGCGTTACCATCAAAGTGTTTTGCGATTAACCCCAGGGCTGCTAATTTATCTAACATCATTCCGGCAGCGCGATCGCTCCCGCGATCGGAATCACAGTAAAATAGTTCGGCGGCTTCCCGGTGAGTGCACTGCACTTCTGTTGCTGGCACTTCCAGTTTCGCCAGCGGTGGTTTGAGACGGGGCTGGCTTTCCTGAAGCTGTTTCACCGATAAGTAAACCCAAAGCCTGATAAAGCATTCAGCCCTAGTGCGAGTTACGCCTACTCGTTTCATCAACAGCGAAACAGCCGTGCGGCGTTGAGAAGGAGAATACCAAGTATCTAGTTTTGCAATATCCATTTGAGTCGGGAAGCTGCGAAGGAACTCTAGTTACATATTGGCTCAATTACAATAAACTTCACCCCGCTTCAGATTACTTGTTGCCGCTGTTGCTCAACTTGCCTGATTTCCGGCGACTCTACAAGATAGCTGCTTGCTCCTTGCAAGTTCACTGCTTCACAAAGCATTATCAATTTTAGATATTTTCTGGCTTGATTTAACAAACGAACGAACCCGAGTAAATTAGCAACTTTAGAGGTGTACGCCATGTACAGTGCTTATATCAATCGGATGGGAAAATTTTTGCCGGGAGAACCAATTAATAATGATGAGATGGAAGAATATCTCGGCAAAATTGCCTCGCGCCCTTCGAGACTCAGGCAGCGGATTCTCAACAGCAACGGCATTCAACAGCGCTACTACGCGATCGACAAACAGCAGCAAACACTATATTCTAACAGCCAAATGGCAGCGTTTGCCGTCCGTGACGCGATTTCTCAGTCAAATCTGGAACCAGGGGCGATCGACTTATTGGCCTGCGCTACCACTTTACCAGACTTATTAGTACCGGGATTTGCCAGCACAGTACACGGGGAACTTTCCGAATTATCTCCCCTAGAAATAGTGTCAACTCAAGGAGTTTGCTGTGCCGGAGTTAGTGCTTTAAATTACGCCGCCTCTCAAATCGAACTCGGCAAAAAACAAACCGCCATTGCCGTCGCTTCCGAATTTCCCTCGCGCCTGTTTAAAAACACCAAATTTGAAGCAGAGACTTCGGTGCAAGCGGGAAAATGCCTGCCTTTCGATACAGAATTTCTGCGCTGGATGCTCTCCGACGGTGCCGGAGCATTGTTGCTGCAAAACCATCCTAACTCCAGGGGAATTAGTTTAAAAATAGAATGGATTGAGCTAATTTCCCACGCCAACGCCTATCCTGTTTGTATGTATTCAGGATTAGCAAACGAAACATCAACTAAAAGCTGGTTGGATTATTCCTCCTACCTCGATGCAGCCACAGCGGGAGCTTTTGACTTGCGGCAAAATATTCGCTTGCTGGACAATGTAATGAAATTAGGTGTTGAAGGTTGGCTGCGGTTGATTAAAGCCGGGAGAGTTTGTCCGCAGGAAATCGACTGGCTGCTGTGCCACTATTCGTCTCACTTTTTCCGGGGACAAATTGTAGAACTTCTGGCACAAGCAGGCTGCATGATTCCTGAAGAAAAATGGTTTACCAACTTATACAGTCGGGGAAATACAGGTTGTGCCGCGATTTATTTAATGTTAGAGGAATTGTTCAATTCGGGCAAATTGCAGGCTGGACAGAAAATCTTTTGTTTCGTGCCGGAAAGCGGCCGCTTTACAACGGCATATATTATGTTAACTGCTGTGGAAAATACCCATAAGCCTATGAGTTCTCAAGTTTCTAACTTTCATGAGGTTCCCGAAGCTTCGCCTCTCGAAAGTGTGAAACCGGCACACCCCAACTCTCCGCAAGCTTATTTGTTGCGGGAGTTAGCATGGATTTGGCTGAAGTTTGAGCGCGAAATTCGTTCCGTTCCTATTGTCCGCAAATTGTACCGTGGAGAGTTTACAATAAAAGATTATCAAGCTTTGCTGTGCAATCTCCGGCCACAAGTTGTAGAGGGAGCTCGCTGGATTGCTCGCGCTGCTTCTAACATGAGTGACTTTCGCCTGCGATCGACTTTTATCGGCCATGCCCAAGACGAACACCGCGACTATCAAATGCTAGAACAAAATTATGTTTCTGTGGGCGGTGAATTGGCAAAAATTGTGGAATATGATAAGAATATTGGCAGCGAAGCACTATCAGCTTTTATCTTCCACCAAGCATCGCGGGAAAATCCGGTCGATTTAATTGGCAGTATGTTTATTATCGAAGGATTGGGCAATCAATTGGCGGGAAAGTGGGCAAAACAAATTAAAGAAAGTCTCGGTTTGCAAGACGAACAAGTATCGTTTTTAGCGTATCACGGAGCTAATGACGAGTCGCATTTAGCCAAACTGGAAAATTTGATTAATGCCGAATGGATGACAGATGATATTGCCCGCCGCATTGTCAAAACCGCTCGCGTCACTGCTCGTTTATATTTGCTGCAATTGGAGGAAATTCGTTAATGCAAAAGCTGCAAAAACAAGATACCGAAAATCTCCCAGATGAGCGAAAAATCCCTTACGCTACCAAACCTTACAACCGCCGAGATCCCAATGTTTGGGACGTGCTGTTTTGCGATCGATCTATTCCCGTGGATTTAGTGGCAAAAGCTTACATGATCCGGGATTTGCAAAACTGGACTCGCAGTTATTTGCTGATTCCGATCAAAGTAATTGCTAACTTGTTGCTGGCGGTAATTATGACAACAAAGCGCCTGTTGCCATTTCAATTCCGCGCTTACACTTTAATGCACAAATCGGCTGCATTTTTCCTAAATAACTTTGTCTCGCCAGAAGCTTGTTATTTAATTGTCCGACACATCTGCATCGGCTCCAACATTATCAACTTCTTGATTGACAACGGCCCCGACACCGAGATAGAAAAGTCAAAGCTTTATCCGCGCACTGTGAACGATTTAGCGGACAATGCGTTTCTCGAACACGACTTAATTCTCTATAACTTTGTCTGGGATTACAACCAGGCCATGCTGACAAATCCTAACTGGTTGCAAGTGGTCAAAAAACGGGGAATAAATTATGATAGTATTCAACCAGTAGAAGTTGCCATAGATTTTGAAAAACGCAGATGGCTAAAAATTCTGGATTTAGAATCGGCGATCGAATTGTTTAAAGTTTTTTATTCTTTGTGTTTGACTAGCGACGAATTTGCGCGAGCAGTGATGTCGCTTCAGTTAGATGAAAACTTCGGAGTGTACGTCAGCGAGATTACCGGAAATTGCGACTGGAATCATGTAATTGTCAATCGCCATCCCCTAGCCCCAAACAGTCCGTTTAACGCGGCACGCGACTTGTTTTTGCATGGGATAGTTTCGGAATATCTTTATCGGTATTTGGAACTGCAAAAAGAGATGAGAAATGTTTCAAAGTAAGGTGCTTAGGTATGTGTAACGTAAGCACCTTACGAATATAAGTAGCGCGTCCAATAACTTTTTGCGTAAGTCCTGAAGTTTGAAAGAATGGTTAATTTTTAGGTCAAAAATTAATATCAGAACTCAAGCTGCTGCTAGCTGTGCTTGTTCTGCTGCTTTGGGCAAAGTCTGATTTACCACAATCCACTTGCCTGTAATTGGGTCGCGGTAAGTAATAAAAGGATTAGATTTTAAAGGTTGACTGCAAGGTTTAGCGGCCATTTCTACACACTCCCAATAAATGGTATTGAATAACTACTACAACACCATACTTTTAATAATCGGATGTTTCGCCTAAAATCCGCGTGATTTTTACCTCAACAAAAGGTGATATTTTAGGTATGTTTTGGTGACAGAGAACACTGGATAAGGTGATTTAAAACTGCGTTGGCAGTGAGCAGTATCACCAAAAACCTTCCGTAAAAAAAATCTGCCTTCTGGTTTTTACCTTCTACCTTTAAGAGGGCCGCTATTTTCAGTATACATCTGATATTATTAAGTAAGGTAAAGACGTTTATCAGAGATCCCCTCACAAACTTATGGTGCTATTTGGATTTGGCAAAAAGTCGAGCATGCCCTCTCCCCAAGAGGCATTACCGGGACGGGCAGAGTCGATGTCGGTACCGGCAACTCACTTTGTTAACGGCAATCCGCTCAAACCTCCCTTTCCAAACGGCATGGAGACTGCCTTGTTTGGTCTGGGCTGTTTTTGGGGAGCAGAACGCAAATTTTGGCAGCAAAATGGAGTTTTTTCGACTGCTGTTGGCTACGCGGCCGGGATTACTCCGAATCCTACTTACAACGAAGTTTGCAGCGGGATGACGGGACATAATGAAGTAGTTATGGTTGTGTTCGATCCCAAAGTAATTAGTTACGAAACGCTGCTCAAAGTTTTTTGGGAAAGTCACAATCCTACTCAAGGAATGCGTCAGGGCAATGATTCTGGTACTCAGTACCGATCGGGAATTTACACGTATTCAGCCAGCCAAAAGCAGCTAGCTGAAGCTTCGCGCGATGCTTACCAGCAGGCTTTGACGGAGGCCGGTTACGGCAAGATTACGACTGAAATTATTGATGCTCCTGAGTTTTATTACGCAGAAAGCTATCATCAGCAGTATCTTGCTAAAAACCCGAACGGTTATTGCGGTTTGGGCGGTACAAAAGTTTGTTTGCCTGCTATGTCTCAAGCTTAAAACTTGACACAGCTTAGGGATAGGGACACATAGTTCAGGACAAAACATTGTTGTGTCCTTAAAACATATATCAGGACACAACAATGTTGTCTCCCTACAATATATCGGGTAGGCAGTTGCTCCTAGTCCGCAACAAAAAGCGGAATATCTTAGTAGTATTTGAAAATGGGTAATAAATGCTGAGTGCTGTTGTAATTATCAATCTACTAATATCTGTGGTCTGTTTTTATATCGCTGCGAAGGTGTGGAAAATTCGGCGGACGATCGCACGTTTGGAAATTCGGATCGCAGCAATCGAACGCTGTAGCAGCAATGTCCTCAGTATGTCGCCGGATTTCCTTGGTAAAAGGCAGCAAGGTACCCGCCAACTGCGACTACGTTATCAACAACTGGAATTGCAACTGCAACAGGTTCAGCAACTTTTGGGATTGCTGGGTTTGGGACGGATGCTTTGGTCCAGGCGCGATCGACGTTTGAGGTAAGCTATCCTAAAATTGCCGCCCGTGCTGACTCAGTAGGATTTTCAACAATATTTCTACCTTTGTAAAGGGCTGCGATCGGGCAAACGTGCCTAAAATTGGTGTATGGAGAGAAGTTATACAAATGTCAACTAAACGTTCAGGATTATTTATTGGCGGTTTGCTTGTGGGTTCTGCGATCGGGGCCGTGACTGGCTTGCTGATAGCACCGCGACCGGGCAAGGAGACGCGGCAGATATTGAAAAAATCGGCAGATGCTTTGCCGGAGTTGGCGGAAGATTTATCGACTAGCGTGCAGTTGCAGGCCGATCGACTTTCTGAAACTGCCATCCGGAATTGGGACGAAACTTTGATTAGACTCAAAGAGGCGATCGCGGCAGGTTTGGAAGCGACTCAGCGGGAACGCCAAACCCTGTCGGAAGCTGAAGCTGAAGTGAGTCCCCCGTCGCGCCCTCCCATCCGCTAAATGGCATGAAATTCTCAACCCCCAATCCCAGATTCCAGTGAGCGATCCCATATTTTGGCTAGGACTTTCGATTTTGCTAGTGGCAGTTAGCCTGACTGCTGTTTTAGTGACTTTAATACCTGCGGTGCAAGCGCTGGCACGGGCGGCCCGCAGCGTGGAAAAGCTCGCTGACACGCTTTCTCGCGAATTTCCGCCCACTTTGGAGGCGATTCGGTTGACGGGGCTGGAAATTAGCGAGTTGACGGATGATGTCAGCGAGGGAGTACAAAGTGCGGGGGAGGTTGTCAAACAGGTCGATCGAAGTATTGGTAGCGCCAAAAAGCAGGCGCAAAACGTGCAGGTAACTACTCGCAGCGTGGTGACTGGGATTAAGGCTGCGTGGAAAACTTTAACTCGGAAGCCGGCGATTTCTGGGACAAATCGCAGGTCAACAGAGAGATTGTCGCCGAGTCAAAGAACTGCGCTTTCGCTAAGGGATTCGGGTTTGGAGGATAGGTATTCTGGGGTTTACGGTGCGGGTGCGAGTAATGGGGAATCGCCCCGGTTGAGGAGTAGCGAGGGTTCGGGTTTGCCGGGGGATGCTGAAGAGTTTGAGGAAGTGCGATCGAACGATCCTTGATTGCACCCAATTCCTCATCATCCCTCCAGAGCACAGCCATCCCACCAGCAAGGATTCTTATCAATAAAATCCATCAAAGCATCATACTTAGGCGAACCCTTTTGTTCCACATACTCCAAAGCCCCCCAACTTCCCCACTTACTAAATGAACTCACATCCACAAAGTGCATAAAAAGACTGCCTCCAGCTTGTTTCCAACTATTCAGTAATTGGGTGTACATATCATACATTTCTGGACGCCTATTTAATTCCATAAAAAACTTGGTCAGTTTTTCGTTATCCTGAACTCCTTCAATACCTACAATATGTTGACCCCCCTCGTAAACAAATAACTTAAGACCTTTTTTTTTAGCCACATCTAAGAAATACTTAAAGTCATTATCCACATCAGACAAACTATCTTTGAACCCCGGCAGTAACCCGCCATCTTTTAATTGCTTAAAAGCTTTGCCAAACCCGCCATCGGCGTCATTCAACCAAGATTGTACTTTGCTGACACTTTCTTTCCCGCCCAAGTTTCCACTAAAATATCCCCCTATTGCATAGGCATCTATGCCGTGTTGATAACAAGGTTTATTGCCCTCAGCTACCCAATAGGGACAATCTAAAGCATAATTTCCTAACTCTCTCCAAGCTCTTTGAGTTCCCAACACGCAAACAACTCGATTCTTTTGCTCCCCAAAGACGCCTTTCCAGATATCGCACATTTGAGCGCTACGCATTCCATGCCATTGCATAAAAGCATCGCCTTTATCTCCCCACCTCGCTTTACCTTGTTTCAAAGCATAATTCGATTGTGGAAATGACCAATTCCAAACCTCATTAGAATACTCTACATTAACTTTCAGCTTCGGATCTAAACTATCTTTGACCATTTTAGCAAAGTTAGTCATGTATTCATCCGTAGCCTGATGTGGCATATTAAACCAGGGATCTGCTTGGACTTTGTTAGCTAACTTCACCATAACTTCTATGGGAACATTTCCTCTGTAAGCATAGGATATACTCTCAGGTTTAGGTCGGTTAGACCAGTCTTTTTGTTCCGAACCATTTGTCCCCATCCAGTCCATAAAACGCAAGACTCTAAACTTTTTAATCTTGTCTATAAACAACGGATTAAATATTTCACCCCTTTGATAAAGCTGTTCATCTTGAGAGTGAACAACTTTAATATTGCGGATATAGTTCCCTGTTTTATTTGGATCGGTAGCAGTAATTATAATCATTATGCCTCCGCCTTGTGTGGCATCGACATTAATGATATCCCTCCCAGGTTTCGACGCAGCCTCATCTTTTTTGGCATCCAAGCTATATTCGATCGCACCTTCACCCTCATAGGTAACAATATATTGCCCTGAAGGATAGCGATTGGGGATTTCCCTAAGTAATAGGGTACTTACCCTAGTATATTTAGGAGCATCTTCGGGGGATGGAAGAGACTTTACCCACCCATTTGCATCAAGATTTAAAAGATTATACTCCTCTGTATCCCATTCACCTTTACAGTTTGGTTGTCCGCTGACGCATTGAGTTATCCATCTTCTAGAAGATTTGAAAGCATCTAAAAATGGTAATTGTGTGGAGTAGTCAGCAATGCCATTAAGCCCAACTCCTAAAGAAGAGCGAGAATTTGATGTATTTTGTACATCTGCACGCACAGCTACTTTGTTATCTACTTGCCGTGCTGCTGTGGGAGCAATATTAGTTGTTAAACCCCAACATCCGGGAATAAAAATGACAAAAATTAATAAACCCAGCACAAAGCCCAGAGCTTTTTTGTTCGAGCTGATACTTAATCGAAACATAAATTTGACTAAAATTGGATTGTTTTAGGTAAAATCGAAGTGGGTGAGGCAGTTTTAATTTTTATATGTTATCAAAAAGCTCCTTCTCAAACTATCAGCTATAAGATTATTAACATTTATTAACATTTTTCTCTCTCAGTGGAGGCGCGATCGCCCTTTCTGTCCTCAAGTGCGATCGCCAATCTAATCCTCTTTATCCAAATCTTCTTTTTTCGGAGTTTTTGAAGTTGAGGGGAATTCTAGTCGAATGTTAATATCAATTGATACTGTACCAGGGTAAGAGCATCTCAATTAGGTTTGACATAAGGAATCAGAGTCATCTAATGTAGAGTCTATGAAAAAAGATCTGAGAACTTAAATCATATAATCGTTGTTTATAGATGTCCGTTTAATTTTTTGCTTGAGACACAATGATGTTTCTTAGAGATTGTGTTTTTAGATAGGTTTCTCTCCTTTACCATGCTCGGTTCTTGTATGTCAAGTACAATTCCTACCAAATTTGATGAGCTTACCCTAGCCACGTAAAGTGCGATCGCTTATTCAGCAAGCCCTACTTAGTATGCTAATTTTTATCAAAAGATGCCCCAAATTCTTGCGGGGCAAGATTTTTTAGCAATATTTAACTTAAATTCATGCGTTTTTTCAGTTAGTTAAGACGTAGTTTAGTTTGTGGCTACTTAAACTAATATTTAATCACACTAAGTACGCAAGAGCCTATTTTTGAGTGTTTATCGACACGCAACACTTCTGTGTAAAATATCATCACTTCAAACCCAATAATAAGGCGATTCCGCCGATCGCAGCAACTACCCCCAAAACAGCCCGAATGCTCACTTTTTCGCCCGCCAACACCGCTAAAGGCAGTATAAAGAGGGGACTGGTAGAACTGAGTGTTTGAGCGATTGCTGCGGGTGCATATTTCAGGGAAGTCTGTTGTAGGAAAATTCCGAGATAGGTTCCTAAAAAAGCTGCTATAATTATTGCACCTAATAGTTTTGGCGCTTTTAATTGTTTGAAACTATCAAGGTTTTTTGGGCTCAAAAAGCATAGCATGACTGCCATACCGCCGCTCAAACGCAAGGCCGCCGTCCACAGGGGATCGATATCTATTTGAGTGAAGGCGGCGCGGGATAAAATTGCTCCAGCGGCGTGGGTTGTTTGTCCTAATAAACTAATGGCTAATCCTTGCCAAAGATGTTTTGATGGTAAGGTTGTTTCCGCTGTTCGTTCTGCAATTACCCACGCTACGCCGCAGATTGTTAAAAGAATGCCAGTACAAGCAATGGCCGATAACTTTTCTTGCAAAAATATTAAGCCAAATAAAGCTGTTAAAGGGGGAGATAGGGTTTCTAAAAGCAGCGTTCGCCTCGCGCCTAAATATTTTAATACGATAAAGAAAGCGGTGTCTCCGATGCCAATTCCTAGGCCGCCGCTGATGAGCAGCATTGCTAAAATATTAGGGTTGATTGCGGGTAAGGGTTTACCTAAAATTACTACAGTGGCAAGGAGCATGAACAGGGCGATCGCGCCTTTGAGCAAGTTTAGCACCACTGCGGGGATTTGCTGTCCCACTCGCTGCCAGATGGTGGAAGATAGAGCCCAGACAAATGCAGCGCCTAAAGCGGCGATTTCACCCATAAAATTTGTTGACTGTTGACTGTTGACTGTTGACTGTTGACTGTTGACTGTTGACTGTTGTTACCAATTCCCCATGCCCAATTCCCAATTCCCCATGCCCGATTCCCCATGCCATATAAATTAGGGTTCCCGGTAGCCTACCTGGAACCCTAGATTTATTAAGCTTTTTTAGCAATGGGCGGTGAAGATAAATCAATACCATCATGTCCGAATAGAGGAAGGAAGCAATTCGCTTGCAGTTTGGGATTTCTTCCTTCCTTTCTTCGGACACCCAAGATATATTTCTACCTACTGATTAACGTGGTGGTAATTGCGGAGATTGGCTAGGTTGAAATTGTGACCGCATATCTGTTCTTACCCAAGAACCAAAACGATCGGGACGAACGCATTCAGCATTATCTAATTCGTCTTTGAGTTTAGTGGCGAAAGATTCAAACATATCGACTAACGCCTGACGATCTGTTAAGCAACCTTGGAGAGCAATAAGTTGTTCCAGCGTCCAGTTATACAGTTGAGTGTCCCCTTGTTCAATGCGTAAATAGAACTGATTCTCAAACTGTGCAAGATTAGAGTAGAAGTTCTCAACTTCTGACTTGATCAAGTTCATATCTAGGTAGAATTGTTGCTGTTTCAATTCTGCAAAAATCGTATTTTTGATGTTCTGCGTGAAGTTTTGGTTCAGCTCATTTTTGACGATCGTAGATACATCATTACGGAAGTTGAGAATCTTGTTATCCAAGCTAACATTAATGCGATTGTCAAGATCGTTGACAATATTATTAGTCACTAACTGCACGTTGCTAGTGCTAGATTGATTAACAACCGTATTGATGCGAGCATCAATGTTAGATTCAATCTGCTGAATGACCAGATTTTTAATGTTTTGGCTTTGGTCAGCAAGTTTGAGATTAACTACCGCATTAATCCGCTGATCTATGTCGTGTTGAATTTGCTGAACAATTTGAGTGTTAATATCGTGAGATAGATTAGACACTTTCAGGTTCACGACATTATCGATGCGTTGATCGATGTAAGTTTGCATTTGCTGAATCACCAGATTCTTCACATTCTGGGTTTGATCGGAAATCTTGATGCTCACCACATTCTCAACACGCTCATCAATAGTATGTTGGACTTGCTGAATTACCTGATTAGTGATCTCTTGAGATTGATTGGCGATTTGGACATTAACGGAGTTACTAATGCGCTCATCAATATCAGTCGATATTTGATTAATTACCTGGGTATTAATCTCTGTAGACTGATTGGCAACTTTGATGTTAACTACATTCTCAATCCGTTGCTCAAGTTCAGTTTGCATTTGCTGAACTACGAGGTTCTTAACTTCTTGAGTCTGATTAGCCACTTTGAGATTAACGACGGCCTCAACACGCTCATTGAGTTCGGTTTGCATTTGTTGCAGCACTAAGCTTTTAATCTCTTGGGTTTGTTCAGAGATTCTTAAATTAACCTGCTCGCTAACAATGCGGGGAATTCGGGAAATAAATAAGTCGTTGAGATTTTTGTTGAAGTATCCCGACCAATTGTGGAAATTCTGATTAAAACTAACTTCCATTTGTTGGGTAAGAGTTTTAAGCATAAACTCCAGCCGTGCTACCTTCATCGCTAAGTCTTTAGCTTGAGTTTGATAGCCTTTAAGCAGCCATTTTTCCAAATTGTCCCAATAAGCTTCTTTTTTCTCGTTCGGGTCACCTGTTACTGTGATGGAAGTATTGATTTGGGCTGCCATTTGCTGCCACATTTGTTCCATCTGATCTTGGTCAAAAGTGAACCCAAATCCACTGCCAATATTGATATTTTCAGAACCCGGGCTAATTGTACCACCAGAGCTAATTGTACCACCAGAGCTAATTGTACCACCAGAGCTAATTGTACCACCAGAGCTAATTGTACCACCAGAGCTAATTGTACCACCAGAGCTAGTTGTACCACCAGAGCTAGTTGTACCACCAGAGCTAGTTGTGCTACCAGAGCTAGTTGTGCTACCAGAGCTAGTTGTGCTACCACCACCCACTACACTAACACTGCTTTCACTGCTGCCCCTACCAGGTTGTACTGATGACTCTGCCTTTTCTCGCTCTACTTCTTCATCACTGATGTTGTTGATTTCTAAAACAACTTGCCCTTCGTTATCTTCTATGTATGTATCAAAAAAGAAGCCGGAGAGGGTAGTTTTTTGTTTGACTTCAAAAATAACGTCATCTTTGAAGCCATTTAAGGAACACCAACTTTCGCTAAGTTCAATTCCTGTCAACTTGGAGATAAATTTTCCTCCTTGAAGCAACAGTAACGCCCAAGGCTCTAATTGGAAATTTTTGGCTTCTGCTCCATAAGTGGCAGTGCTTTCCCGAATCTTGACGCGATAGTTCCCTGGGGCTAACTCGATAGAATTAGCATTGGCTTTTTTAAGAGTTGAGAGATAATTGCCATCCAGCGAATAGCAGTTTTCCTTGCTATCAACGGTTAAAGTTTGGGTACTAAACTGTTGATTTCCAGTGATTGAAACAGTGACTTGTCCTTGATTATCACCACTATAGGTATCAAAGAATAAAGCACAGACTACAGCTTTTTCTTTGATGTCTAACTGCAATTTGTCGTTATAGCCGTTTAAAGTTGCCCAAGTTGCACCTGTCTCCACACCTGTCTTTGTGTTGATAAAGGTACTGTCATCAAGTCCATAAATCCAGAGAAAGACAAAAGGCTCAGCGACGGTATTGTCGGCACTATAACTGTAGCTACCACTGGTAATTTGGATGTCAAAAGTTCCTTTGTCTAATGTCAGAGACTTAGCAACATTTTGTTGCAAGCTATTCATCTGAGCGGTATTGATAACGTAACAGTTTTCTTTGGTATCAATCGTTAACAGTTTCATAGTTTCGTCACCCGTTGTAGTAGTTGTTTGTGGAGCTTGTGTAGTTTCAGGGTTAACTTGTGAAGTGACGGTTGCGCTCACTTCTGCTGCTGGTTGATAAACCGCAATTCCTGCCCAACGACCGCTAGGCTTGGTTTGAGCCACTAATGTGCCTTTACCTGTCTTGGTATTAATGCGGATTAGTTGACCGTCTTTTCCCAAGTTAAAAAATCTGCCAGTAACGCCATAAAGGACATTGCCAACAAATTCCATACTGCCAATACCAGGAAATCCGGTATCACCAATAGTTTTAACTTCGCTAGTATTGAGGTTGCATCTAGCAAGTAATTTCTTCTTTTCGTAACCAATTAATGTGATATATGCTATGCCATTGCTATCAAAGGCAACTTCACCACAGTTGTAGTCTTTATTAGCTACGGTAGCTACTGGTGTACCTTTTCCTGTTTTGAGATCGAGGGCAATGAGTTGTTTAGCTGTGGTGGCATAAAGGGTTTGACTTTGGGCATTATAAGCCAAGCCGGCTGTAGCAAAACCCGTATCCCCAATGACAGCCGTATCGCCCGTTTTGATGTCAATTTTTACGAGCTGCGTTGTGTCGCCTTCTCGATCGATGCCATAGAGCTGTGAATCAACAAAGGCAATATCATAAACTTCTGTAATGATCTCACCGATGAATGTTGCTTTACCTGTGGCTAAATCAAGAGTATACAGTTTACTTAACTGATTCCAGACACAATCTTGGAGATAAACTGTGCCTGGAACCATAGCTAAATCCACAGAAGGTATATTGCTTGCCTCATTACTCATCTCTTTCTGTTTTTATTACATAAAAAAGCAGATGAAAGTAACAGTGCGGTTGGTCATCAGTTATTTCAACTGATTTTGGGAAAATACTCGGCTAGCAACGACAGCCACCAGCGAGTGCGAGATAAAGTGATGATAGATGCAGTTGGAGCTGCTTGGCTATTTAGCACAAAGCGCTTTATTAAGACATCCCTAACTTGCCTCGCAGTGGGCGGGGAGAGAATCGAACTCTCATACCTTTCGGTGTCAGATTTTGAGTCTGATGCGTCTACCAATTTCGCCACCCGCCCTTTTGGTTTTCACGATAATAACCGACCGATCGATTTCCTGCAAGCAAAGATTCATAATCTTTTAAACTTGTCCAGCGATCGATCTCTCTGGCGCGCAATACTGGTACAGGATAGGACAACTGAGCTGTCTGAGCTTGTTTGAGCATATCTCCGAGTTCAATGCTGCTGAGGTCGCCGTAGGCTCGCGCCTGCGCCAAAAACGCATCTACATTAAGTTTTTGGTAATCACTTAATGGGATATATGCTATTAGACTTGTGGTGCAAAACTGTTAAGAAATCATAATCGAGGTTGCTGATGACGGTATTTCCCTTAGTGCCGATCAACTTAGTGCTGATAAACTCAGCATCTGCTAGTATTGGTCGCAAGTTTTACAGCTCCAGGAATGACTATTAGTCTATCTAGAGGGGTAGATAATTTTTCTTTTCGTAATAAAACGCAACATCTTTCTGTATCCGCTCAATAATCCGGGGTAAATCGCTCAACGATGCACCTCAAATGACGCAAAATCGTTCCTGAGTGGGTAGTCTGCCCCGAATTATTGAGCGGATACATCTTTCTCATCTTTCAGTGGTGCGAAATCAGCAGCAACGAGCATTTTATCGAACTCGTACTCGCTCCCTGCCATAGAGTTGTGAATCAACAAAGGCAATATCATAAACTTCTGTAATGATCTCACCGATGAATGTTGCTTTACCTGTGGCTAAATCAAGAGTATACAGTTTACTTAACTGATTCCAGACACAATCTTGGAGATAAACTGTGCCTGGAACCATAGCTAAATCCACAGAAGGTATATTGCTTGCCTCATTACTCATCTCTTTCTGTTTTTATTACATAAAAAAGCAGATGAAAGTAATAGTGCGGTTGCTCATGAGTTATTTCAACTGAAGTTGGGAAAAGACTCGACTAGCAACCACAGCCACCAGCAAGGGGGATATCAAGTGATGAGATATGCACTTGGAGCTACTGGGCTACCTATCACAGAGTTCTTTATTAAGACATCACTAGCTTTTTTAGCAGTGGGCGGGGAGAGAATCGAACTCTCATACCTTTCGGTGTCAGATTTTGAGTCTGATGCGTCTACCAATTTCGCCACCCGCCCTTTTGGGTTTCACCATCATAACACACCGATCGATTTCCTGCAAGCAAAGATTCATAATCTTTTGAACTTGCCCAGCGATCGATCTCTCTGGCGCGCAATACTGGTACAGGATGGGACAACTGAGCCGTTTGAGCTTGTTTGAGCATTTCTCCCAGTTGAGTGCTGCTGAGGTCGTCGTAGGCCCGCGCCTGCGCCAAAAACGCATCGACATTCAGTTTCGGAGCTAAAGTCGGCGAACCTCCGGCCAGTTTCATCAACAGCGATGCTACCACTCTTGGGTCTTGAGTGGCGAGCAAGGCGGCGCGATCGCACGTAAATTCTGCACACCGCAACCATTCCAACATTTGCGCCTGCAAACCCTGCGCGAGTACGGCTCCCACAGGCGAAATTTGGCCGGCGGCCAACACAATTAAATTAGCCAGAGTCAAGTAAACTCCGTGCTCGCACTTCAAATGCCCCAACTCGTGAGCAATTACTGCCTTAACTTCCTCGTCTGTGAGCAAATCAATCAGAGAAGTGTGCATCACCACAAAAGGCTGTTTTCCCCGCATCGCAAAGGTGTAAGCATTTGGCATCGGATGCTGGCGGACATAAAGCTGCGGCGGTTCCAAATCCAGAGTTTTGCAGGCATCCAACAGCAATTGATGCAGGTGGGGCAATTGATTTTCGCCGACTTGGACGCTGGAAGCCAGATTTTCCAGCATAAAAAACTGTTCGCCCAGTTGTCCGAGCAACTGCCGCACCATCAAATCCAGGCCGGGCAGTTGTTTGAGCGTGTTGGTGGCTTCCAAGTCTAGCGGGTGGCGAAACTGGTCTGCTTTCAAACCGATGAGCGGTATGTTCGACATTTTAGTCAGTTGTCAGTTGTTAGTTGTTAGTTGTCAGTGGTTATTTGTTATTTGTTATTTGTTATTTGTTATTTGTTAGTTTTCATAACCAATAACCGATAACCCTTCGACTACGCTCAGGGCACCGCAAATAACCGACAACTCATAACAAATAACCACTAACTACTAACTAACAGTTTAAACCCGATCGCACGGGATTGACAGGAGCCTCAGCAGTCGCCGGGTCTGTACCCTCTTTGACGCGCCGCAACTTAGCTCCCAATTTTTGCAGTTTCACCTCTAACTGCTCGTAGCCGCGGTCTAAGTGCTGCAAGCTGCTGATGGTGGTGACACCATCGGCTGCAAGTCCCGCTAACACTAACGCCGCCGAAGCCCGCAAATCTGTTGCCACTACCGGCGCACCCGACAGCCGCGACACTCCGCGCACAATCGCTACATTGCCTTTCAGGCGAATGTCCGCGCCCATGCGGTTGAGCTCTGCTACGTGGCGCAAGCGATTCTCAAACACAGTTTCTTTGATCAAGCTGTCGCCTTCGCTCAGTGTCAGCAAAGCCATAAACTGAGCTTGCATATCTGTGGGGAAACCGGGATAAGGCAGAGTTTCGATGTCGGTGGCCGAGTGAGTTTGGCCGGGAACTATCCGCAAAATGTCGGGGGATTCTGCAATAATTTTCGCGCCAATTGTCTGCAATTTGGCAATGACTGCGGTCAGGTGGTCGGGAATTACCGGCGACAAACTGATTTCCGAGTGAGTGATGGCTCCGGCTACTAAAAATGTCCCGGCTTCAATGCGATCGGGAATAATTGAATAGTCTACCGCGTGCAGCTTGGGAACTCCCGAAATGACGATCGTATTCGTGCCGGCGCCTTGAATTTTTGCTCCCATGGCGCGGCAGAAATTCGCCAAATCTGCGACTTCCGGCTCTTGAGCCGCATTTTCAATCACGGTTTCTCCTTCAGCCAGAGTCGCCGCCATCATTAAAGTTTCAGTTGCGCCAACGCTGGGGTAGTCCAAATAAATTTTGGCTCCTTTCAGGCGGCGGTTCGGCCCTTTGACGTAAGCGTGAACCGTGCCGTGGTCGATGTGGACTTCGGCACCGAGGGCTTGGAGACCGCGAACGTGGAGTTCAACGGGTCGCGCGCCGATGGCACACCCACCGGGCAAGGGCACTTTGGCAAATCCCAAACGCGCTAGCAGTGGGCCGATGATGAAGAAGCTCGCCCGCAGTTGGCTGACTAATTCGTAGGGGGCTTGAGCGTCTATGAGGTTGCTGGCGTTGATGTCTAAAACGTCCCCGTTCTGCTGTAATTTGACTCCTACAGCCGAGAGTATTTGCCCCATGCGGGCGACATCGACTAGACCGGGAACGTTGCGGAGACGGCAATCCTCTGGGCATAGCAGGGCTCCTGCCATCACGACTAAAGCCGAGTTTTTGGCGCCGCTGATTTTGACGTGTCCTTTAAGGGGCTGGCGACCCCAAATTTGCAATACTTGTTGGTCGCTTTCAGGTGAAGCTGGCACGTTAGATGAGTTCTGAGCTGGTGTAATGGGTTTGCCCTCCATAATGCGCTTCGTTACTTTATACATTATTAATTTTGGTTCGATTTTACCGGAAAGTTTTTATATGTCTAGGGGTAACATGAGGAATTCCGGGAATTTTATTTGCTGGAATTCACTAGGGACAAGGCTTTCAGGTTTAATCGCACAAATAATGTCGATCGAGTCTCATGAACTTATCTGTATCAAAATTTACGTTCATTTGTAGCGATCGCTAAAATCACAGATGTTGTACCTTTGTCAATGAACTTTTTAAGTAAAAGCTGACTCTGTTGTTGACAAAGGTGTAAGATATCGGTTCGATCGACAATGCCAGAAAGTTTACACATTGTCGATCGCCCCATTGCCTGTGCTACCCTGTGACAACAACCTAGAGCCAAAGCTACTCCTAGCATATGGTTCACATTAAACGGATCGAACTGACTAACTTTAAATCTTTTGGCGGCACGACGGCCATTCCCGTGCTGCCCGGTTTTACTGTGGTTTCCGGGCCCAACGGTTCTGGGAAGTCCAACATCCTCGACGCTTTGCTGTTTTGTCTCGGACTTTCGAGTTCTAAGGGAATGCGGGCTGAACGTTTGCCGGATTTGGTCAACAGCGCCCAAAACAAACGCGGTACGATCGAAGCTAGCGTGACTGCTACCTTTGCCCTGGAAGATGTGGGAGAGGAATGGTTCGCCCAGGATGAAGATGAGGATGAAAATGCAGCAGATGAGTTATCTGTTGCAGCAGAGGAAGTCGAAGGGATAGAAATTGCCGAAACTCAAGACAACGGACAATCATCTCCTGTCCATCAAGAATCGCCTCTATCTGTTGAAGAAGCCGAAGGGATAGAAACTGCCGAAACTCAAGACAACAACGGCAAATCATCTCCTGTCAATCGAAAATCAAAAATCGAAAATCGAAAATCGGACGAGTTATCTGTTGAAGACGTAGAAGAGATTGAAATCGCAGCAACTCAAGACAACAACGGACAACTACTCGCTAGTAATAAAAAATCCAAAATCCAAAATCCAAAATCGGATGAGTGGAGTGTAACGCGCAAACTTCGGGTAACTCGCCAAGGTACTTACACTTCAACTTATTACATTAACGGTCAACCTTGTACGCTGACTCAACTTCACGAACAACTCAACCGCTTGCGAATTTATCCCGAAGGCTATAACGTCGTGCTGCAAGGAGACGTTACCAGCATTATTTCGATGAATTCTAAGGAACGCAGAGAAATCATTGACGAATTAGCTGGTGTGGCTCAGTTCGATCGCAAAATCTCCTTAGCTAGGCAGAAGTTGGATGAAGTTAAGGAGGTGGAAGAACGCAGCAGAATTGTGGAAAAAGAGCTGATTTCTCAGCGCGATAGACTGGCTTCCGATCGCACAAAAGCGGAAAAATATCAAAAATTGCGGGCGGAATTTCAAGAAAAGTCGCAATGGGAAATTGTGCTGAAATTCCGCCAGTTGCAAAAGCAAGAATGGAAACTGCGCGAACAAATCGAAGCGGGCGATCGCACTTCGGCATCTCTCACCGAACAACTGCAAGCAATTAGCACCCAAATTCAAGAAGCAACCGCCGAACTTGACGCGCTGAATGCCCGCGTTAAAGCTTTGGGAGAGTCGGAATTGTTGGCTTTGCAAGCGACGATTGCTACTCAGGAAGCGGAACGGCGGCAACTGCAAAACCGCAAACAGGATTTGGAAACAACTGCTGGGCAAATGGCGGCTAATATAGCACAAACCGAGCAGGAAGTTCGACAATTTAAGCAAAGTTTGGAGCAAATTGAGATTGAAATATCTTATGTTAAGTCTCAAATAGGAAGTTTGCAGGAACAGCGGGATGCAGCCCAGCAAAGTTTAGATGAAAGTCGAGAAGTTGCAAGTGCGATCGCCTCGACGGCAGAAGTTTGGGTACAGCAGCAAACGGAACTGCACCGCCAAATCGAAACAATTCAACAAACTTTGGAACCGCAGCGTACAGAACAAGCTACCATTGGCGAAAGAGCCGATCGCCTGCAAAGTCAAATTCAAGAACAAAACCAATCGCTGCAAGTATTGGAACAGGAAATTGCAGCGAAAAAAGAGCAGCAATCTCGCCTTGTGGAAACCAAAGGCGTGGCATCTTTGCAAGTAGAATCCCTGAATCAGATTTTAGTCGAAGCCGAACAAGAATTGCAACTGCAACAGGAAACTCAAACTCGTTTGTTGGAAGAACAGCGGGAAAGACAGCGCAAATTAGACAAGCTAGAAGTGCAGTTTCAAGCTTTGCAAGAAGCGACGGGAACGTTTACTGCAAAAATTGTCGCGCAAAGCGGAATTGGCGGAGTTTGCGGCTTGGTGGCTCAACTGGGTCGGGTGGAACCACGCTATCAGTTGGCGCTGGAAATTGCGGCGGGCGGGCGAATGGGAAATATGGTGGTGGAAGATGACAGCGTGGCTGCTGCTGCGATCGAATTGTTGAAACAAAAACGGGCGGGAAGGATGACGTTTTTGCCTTTGAATAAGATTAGGGGCGGCAGGTATTCGGTGAATGAAAATTTGCGGCGCGCGGCAGGGTTTGTGGATGCGGCTGTTAATTTGATTGACTGCGATTCGCGGTATCAGGAAATTTTTGCTTACGTTTTTGGCAGTACGGTTGTGTTTAGCAACCTCAGCGACGCTCGCCGCTATTTGGGACAGTACCGGATTGTCACTTTGGACGGGGAAATTTTGGAAACTAGCGGGGCGATGACTGGGGGTAGTTCTACGAACAGATCTACCTTGCATTTTGGCACGGTTGAGGCTAGTGAGGCTGCTAGTGAAGCCCGGACGATCGCATCTCTGCAAGAAAGGTTGGAGGAAATTGAGCGGATTTTGGAACGGTGCAAAATTGCGATCGATCGCGCTTCTGTTGCAGTCAAAACTCGCAGCCAAGAATTGATGGAAGCGAAACAAAATTTGCGCGAAAATCAGTTGCGTCTGGAACAGTTGGATTCAGAAATTAAGAATTTGCAAGCGCAACAGGAACAAGTGCGATCGCAAATTGCCAAAAATACACAGGAATTAACTAATTCGCGATCGAGATTGCAGTTGCTGGAACGAGAATTGCCTGCACAGGAAACTCAATTGCAGCAGTACCGGCAAACTTTGGCGCAGTTGGAAGAGTCGAACAGTCACAGCGAATGGCAGCAAATGCAATCGGGTTTGCGCGCTCTGGAAGCGCAACTGCAAGAGCGAGAATTGGCTCTGAGAAACGTCCAGCAGCGCCTTGTAGACTTGGAAAATCAATTCGGGCGTTTGGAAGACAAAATTAAGGAAGGCAGCGAGAAATTGCAGGAATGGCAAGTGCAGCAAAATGCGGGGGCGGATGCACTCGATCGCATTGTTTCGCAGCAGTTAGAACTCGACCGGCAAATTGCGGAAGCTAAGGCGGCTTTGGGGGAAATTGAGGAAAAATTGGGCGTGCAGAAGGGAGATCGCGATCGGGCAGAATCTCAACTGCGAGAGAAGCATTTAGCCAAACAACAGTTACAGTGGCAGTTGCAAAAACTTCACGAAACCCAGCAAGAACGCCGGGAACAATTGGCCGCAGTCCGCACTCTCTTGGAAGCGCAGCGGGCGGAAATGCCCGATCCCGTGCCGTCGATTCCTGAAAATGTTGAGAAAGCCAATTTGACGGAATTGCAGCAAGAAGTAAAGGCGATCGCCAAACGCATTCAAGCTTTAGAACCAGTCAATATGCTAGCCTTGGAAGAGTACAACCGCACTCAAGAACGCCTTCAAGAATTGAGTCAAAAATTGACCACATTGGAAGGAGAACGCACTGAACTGCTGTTGAGAATCGAAAATTTTACCACACTCAGGCGGCGCGCTTTTAAAGAAGCTTTCGACGCGGTTAACGAGAACTTCCAGACTATCTTTGCGGAACTTTCCGAAGGCGATGGCTATCTCCAGCTAGATGACCAGGAAGACCCCTTCAGCAGTGGCTTGAATTTGGTCGCTCACCCGAAGGGCAAACCCGTACAGCGGCTGGCTTCCATGTCTGGAGGCGAAAAATCATTGACAGCGCTGAGTTTTATTTTTGCGCTGCAACGCTACCGCCCGTCTACGTTTTACGCTTTTGATGAAGTGGATATGTTTCTGGATGGGGCAAATGTGGAGCGATTAGCTAGAATGATAAAACGACAGTCTGAACAAGCCCAGTTTATTGTTGTGAGTTTGCGGCGACCTATGATTCAATCGGCTGAGCGTACAATTGGCGTTACTCAAGCACGGGGAGCTTATACTCAAGTCATAGGGCTGAAGTTGTAGTCCCGGAGTTTATGTTAACGCTCGTGTTGAGTGATATATGTACTTAATAAATCAGGATTAAAGTTAGAATGACATCCGAACAAATCTGCCAACGCTCCGATATTCTAGGCACTCAGGTCATCACCCGCGACAGAGGTAAACGCTTGGGGGTGGTTAGTCAATTGTGGGTGGACATTGACCGGCGGGAAGTTGTGGCGATCGGTCTGCGTGATAATATATTTGCGGTCGCTGGAATGCCGAAGTTTATGTTCCTCAGCAATGTCAGCGAAATCGGCGACGTGCTGTTGGTGGAAGATGAGAGCGCGATCGAAGATGATGTTGATGTTGAAGTCTACAGCATTTTGATTAACAGCGAAGTTATTACCGAAACCGGCGAACTTTTAGGTAGGGTGCGGGGCTTTAGGTTCGATCCCGAAGACGGTAAGTTAGTTTCTATAATTATCGCTTCCCTGGGAATCCCCCAAATCCCCGACCAAGTTCTCAGCACTTACGAGTTGGGGATTGAAGAAATTGTCAGCAGCGGCCCGAATCGCTTGATTGTGTTTGAAGGTTCCGAGGAAAGGCTCAGGCAGCTTAGTGTGGGTTTGCTGGAGCGCGTCGGTTTGGGCCAAGCACCTTGGGAACGGGAAGAGGACGAGGCAGGTTATTATCCGAAACCCGTGGCTACGGGAAATCAATTGGGCCCAGGCGTGCGGATACCTGCACCGGAAATGCGGAGCCGCGTAGCTGCGCCTGCGGTGGAGGAAGTTCCTTGGGATGAGGATTTAGAGTGGAATCGACCTGCGGTTCGCCAGCCGCCGATGCGCGCGGTGCAGGTACAGCAGCAGCAAATCGAGGATTACGAGGATTACGAAGAGGATAATTGGGGCGGCGAGGAGGACGATTACGAGGAGGAAGAGTACGAGGAAAAGCCGCAATACACTCGCGCCGAGATTTCTCGCCCGAAGCAGCCGGTGGTGGAGTACGAAGATGATGTGGAGGCTGATGCTTGGGCTGACGATGAGGCACCGAAGCCTTACCAGGCTCCTCGGGTGAATATCCCTGAGAAAACTAAGACTCCTGAGTACGAGGAGGAGCCTGGTTATTAGGAATCACTCAATTAGCTGAAACCAATATTTTGCACTCTTTTTAAGAACGGGCAAGATGCCCGTTCCACAATCAAGTTTATTTTTTGTGGAACGGGCTTCTAGCCCGTTGCTGATATTGGTGCAAAATGTGAGTTTAAACTGAGATGTTGCACCATTCTTAAGA
>NZ_JAUBQM010000017.1:0-39069 GCF_036701245.1 Microcoleus sp. Pol14D4 | reverse complement strand
ACAGGCTTTCCGGCCTGTTCCACAAAGAGTAGATTTTCTTGTGGAACGGGCTTCTAGCCCGTTGCTGATATTGGTGCAAGATGTGAGTTTAAACTGAGATGTGGCACCATTCTTAAGAACAGGCTTTCCGGCCTGTTCCACAAAGAGTAGATTTTCTTGTGGAACGGGCTTCTAGCCCGTTGCTGATATTGGTGCGCTCAATCTAATTAAATTAGATCCATGAACTAGATAATACTGGCATGGCAGTTTATTATACTTTTGCTGACGTTTCATATTATGTTAATGATCGAAAAAGATTTTGCTAAAAATGTTGCTTTCAGATTAATAACATATCTAATTTTTCCAATTTTTTTATCCACTACCACGGCTGAAATTGTCTTAAGATTTGCGGGATACAAACCCTGGCAAATAGAAAATGTTGATGTTGCCGTCGAACCAAAAGGCAACTTTTTTACAAAAGACTCGCAACTCGGCTACAAGCATTTGCCGGGTAAATTCAAGGTAACACTTAACGGCAATTACTCATTTAATGCAACTCATCTCAATAATAGTCTCAGAATAACACATCCACTCAATACTTACAATTTATCATCAAAAAAACAGGAAATTTGGATATTTGGCTGTTCTTTTACCTACGGTTGGTCATTGAATGACAGCCAAACTTATGCTTGGTTGCTGCAAGAGAAATTACCCAAATATGAAATAGTGAATTTCGGAGTTAACGGCTACGGCACTCTGCATTCGTTGATTCAATTCAAAGAAGCACTCAAACAATCAAATAAACCCAAAATTGCGGTGATTGCTTATGCGGGATTTCATGACCGCCGCAATACTTTGTTAAGGGCGAGACGAAAGCAAATGGCTGCTTGGAATAAACTCGGTATTCTATTTCAGCCCGATGCTAGGTTGAATGGAGAAAATAATTTTACATACAAGATGGCAAAACTTGAATATCACGAGTTCCCCCTAATGCGGGTTTCTGCATTAAGCCATTTTTTGGAGGTTAATTACAATCAATTTGAAGAGGGATTGTACAAAAGTCACGAGGTGTCTAAGGCAATTATTGAAGAGTTTAACCGGGTGGCTGAGGCTAATGGTGTTAAGTTAGTGGTGGCGGGAATTAATGCGGGTTCTGCTAAGATGTTGGGGGAGTTAAGTCAGGAGGGAATTGCTACGGCG
Source organism: Microcoleus sp. Pol14D4 (assembly GCF_036701245.1). NCBI lineage: Bacteria > Bacillati > Cyanobacteriota > Cyanophyceae > Oscillatoriales > Microcoleaceae > Microcoleus > Microcoleus sp. Pol14D4. The sequence goes on along the minus strand of NZ_JAUBQM010000017.1, from coordinate 37,890 downwards.
GATATTTCGGTTGATTTGAAAATACCTGCCAATAATAATTTACCTCATGACCTTCATCCAAGTGCGATCGCCAATCGGCAATATGCAGAAAAGTTGGAAGGCTTTTTGCAACGTACTGTTTTAAAGTAAGTTAACGAACCGCGAAGGCGCAAAGGGCGCAAAGGAATAGAGAAAAAGGAAGTTGAGAAGTTATTTAGGGTTGCTAGAGTGATGGGAGTATTTGATTTTGTTTCTTTTAAATTGCATCGAAACTTTCTAATTGATGGGTTTTTTCTGTTTTTACTTGTTCTCGTCACAGTGGCAGTAACATCAATCTATGTATCTAGCGAACATACTTTTTATTGGTGGGATTACGCGGGATACAATACCGCTACAGTCAACACGGCAAATTTATTTCGAGAGTCGCCAGATAAAGCATGGCGCGGAGTTATAGAATCGCTATCTAAGGAAAAAAACCTATTAATCTCTTTGCCGTTAGTGCCGTTTATTCTCTTATTTGGCGAGTCTCGGCTGAGTTACATTCTCAGTGTATCCCTGATTTATGTGCTGCCGTTTCGTCTGTTGCTGGGGGCAATTTCTGCAAAGCTAATTCCAATTTATTCCCGCCGGGTGTTTTGGTCAACTGTGCTGCTGAGTTTATTAATTCCGATGAGTTGGATACCGACTCTGCGGGGATATCTGGATACTGGCGGCTGTGTGTTTGTAGCCTTGGCAATTTGGGTTTATTTGCAGGATGTTAAGCTGAAATCTTGGTGGAAAATCCCGTTAATTGGGTTTTTGCTGGCGGCGGCGATTCTGTTGCGGCGTCATTTTGCTTATAGTGCGATCGCATTTTTTGGTGCCGCAACTTTACAGGCTTTCATCGAGTTTATTGTACTAATATACCGTAAAAAAACGGCGTTGTCGTCTCCAAAAGACAAGGACGCGGCAGTGCCGTTAGCCTACAGAGGCTTGTTTGAATCCGCTGTAAAATTGGGTTTGATAGCTGCAACTAGCTTGACTATTTTAATGTTGGTAGCGGGAGATTTTACTCGCAGTGCTCTGACGGTTGACTACCGCAATTTGTATGTCGCTTGGAGTTTGCCTGTAAATGATATTTTAACTCGTTATGCGGATTTTTACGGTTTGGGAACTTGGCTGCTGGTACTGATTGGTTTTTCTGCGGGAATTCTCACCCGAATCCTGGTTCCGGCGGCGGCTATTTTTGTTTCGTTGTTTGGGGTTTTGTCGCTGATTGAATGGCTGTTAGTCTTGCGTTACGGCTACTTGCACTATACAATTCATCTTACACCGATCGCACTTTTAGGACTATCCACATTTTTCTGGACAACTTGGCTGACACTCAAGGGAAAAGTCCGGTATTTCATGCTGGGGGCGGCGGGTTTGTACCTGGTTTTGAATGCCGCAGTCGGGTTAATTCCTCTCAAAATTGATTTGCCAAGACTGTTTGTGGGTAATTTTCCGCCGTTAGTGCGATCGGACTACGACGAAGTTGTAAAATTAGTAGAGTTTCTGCGAAAATTAGCACCCAACGAAGAACCAATTTATATTGCCGGTGCTTCTAACAATTTCAATGCTAACATACTCCGACAAGCCAACAAAAAATTAAATCCGCCGGAGGGTTGGTGGAAATTAAATACAATCGGGAGGCCGCAAATTGACTCGCGCGATACTTACCCGCTACCGGAGTTGTTGCAGTCACAATATGCGGTGGTTGCTGTACCTTTTCAGCAGGTGTTACCGACTGACGAACAAGTTTTGCGATCGCACGAACAAGATGTTGTTAAAGTTGTGTACGATGCCTTTACTCAAAACTGGGAAATCGCCCGCGATTTCCAATTGCTACCGGAACAGTTTAAGCTAGAAAACGGCGTGACTGTCAGCGTTTACCGGAGGATGCGGCCGACTGATACAGCAACGGCTATTAGGACTCTGGAGGCGATGCAGCGGCAAATAGTCGATCGACCAGGGACGCAGTTAGATTGGATTAGTTTGCATCAATCAATCTACACAAGTGCCAATTATTCAGTCAATAAAGAATCGGACAAGCTATATAAAATTGTAACTCATACAATTAAAAACAGCCAGAAACTCGATACATCTTTCCTATATTTAGGTTCCATTTCAGACAAAGTAAAAGTTACCGGCAAACTCAATTTACCTAACAAAAAATGTCCGGGAGTTACCCTGCGCTTGACTTTGTGGGACAAGCAAGGTAAATTAATAGACTCAGCAGAGATGGCTTATGGTCAAAAAAGTGCGATCGGCTTAAATCTATTAGTTGAGGGCAAAAATCCCATTTATCTGCTGCTTGAGGTATTGAGTAGCAGCAAACAGGATTTAACAAACCAATGCCGACTGGAGATTAACAATTTGGCTGTCAGTAGGTAAGTTGAACCGTCAATGCAAAAACATCAAAAATCCCACTGGTATTTTAATCTATCTCTCTATACTTTTGTCATCATCGGTTCCCTGATGGCCACTGGCTATATTTTCCCCATTGGAGGCAATTTTCCCGAAGTACCGCCCATTCAATTTATGTTAAATCCTGAACTCTACAAAAATGACTATTACGTTCAGGAAATGGTTAAGTTTAATCCGAGATATTACTATTATTATATCATCTATTTACTGGCAAACTTAGGAACCAGCGTTCCCTTAGCGCACTTTATCTATCAATTCCTAGCCTTTGGTTCATTTATCCTAGCTTGTTACGCAATTATCAATATCTATACTAATTCCAAACTTCCCGCCGCAGCGATGGCTTTTTTATGTATAGCGGCTTCATTTACAGATGTTGGTAACACCCTGATATTTTCCACCAAATCAGTACCCAGTACCTTGGCAATGGGTTTCGCAATCTGGGGAATTTACTTTAGTTTGCGCCAGAAATGGCTGACCGGATATTTCTGCTTTGGACTGGCTTGTCTGCTGCAATTTTTAGTGGGTTTGTTGCCGGGATTGATGATGGTTCCCGTTTTATTTATTGAATCTGTAAGACAGCGGAAGTTTAAAACACTGATTTTGGCGATCGCACTTTTAGCAGCAATGGCAAGTATCGTTTACATACCGATGTTATTAACAGGTACTACCAGCACTCACACTATCGACAACGCCGAGTTTGTCTACATTCACGCAACAGTCCGCAACCCCCACCACATCCTCCCGTCTAATTGGGATGTGGGGAATTGGTTCAACTTTATATGTTTCATAATGGGTGGCTTGCTTTGCATCAAAAACTCTTATTTATTGTCCAAAGAAGACAAGATTAATTTTTACGTAATTGTTTGTACATCGATTTTTGCACTGTTTCTGAATTACGTATTTGTAGAAGTTTACCCGCTGGCTTTTATCGCCAAACTACAGTTAGCTAGAACCGTACCTTTTGCTCAAATAATTATATTTATTGCTGTAGCTTTGACGGTCGAGCGACTTTACAGAGAAAAACAAATAGCTGTTAGCTTGTTGCTGTTAGGTGTACTAACGTTGCCTTTTAGGGGCATCATTTTCTTAGCATTATCAGTTTGGCAAACAAAAAATTACGTATTGCCCAAACGATATAATATATTGTTGTGGATTTTAGCAGCAGGAACGGTAATTTTCAGCTTGATATATCCGGTGACTGATTCATGGGAAATAGTTGGCGATCGCATAATTAGCATCCCCGTCCTTTTCTCAATCCTCGCTTTCCCATTCATTTTAGAAAAAACATCACTAGCTACATCTATCAAACAGGCTATAACTCACACATTAGCCTTAATAACTACCGCCACCTTAGTTTTTGGAGTAGCAGGAATTCTGCCCAAACCTATATTAAATGTATTTCAAACAAGAGTTAATATCAATGCCGTTCCCAGAGACGACTTAAGCAAATTAGCTGTCCGATTTTCGCAAAGTAGCAGCCGCGATTCACTCGTATTAATTCCACCTTCAGTTACCAGCTTTCAGTTTTTCTCCGAAAGAGCGATTGTCGTCAACTTCAAAAACTTTCCCTTTACCGAAAAAGGCATCAAAGAATGGCAAAGTCGCATGGAAACCGTTTTAGGAGTGCCATTAAACCCGCAAATTATCTGGGGAGGAAATGACTTTTTCATCCGCCGCAGCAGTGCCGATTTAGTCAAAGTAGCCAGAAACTATCATGCCGATTATATCCTGACTCGTACTGACTGGCACCCAAATATTCCAGGGGAAATCGCAGACAAACAAGGCAAATGGATACTGTATAAAATTAGGTAAGAGGTAATTGGTAAAACTTGTTAAATCCCAATTATAATTTTATCTTAGTCAGCATAGACATAGTTTGCTTGTCTGTAAGCAATTCCATCGCCGATTTATCTGCGTTAATCAGCGTTAATCAGCTTTAATCTGCGGTTAAATATCAAAACCAGAATCATCAATAATTTCGCTAATTTGCTTATCCACATAATCAGCATCCACATTCCGCGCCATCAACTCAGCTAAAATCCCCAAAGAAATCAACTGCACCGACAGAATTGTACACAAAATCCCAAAAAATAACAAAGGTCGATTCCCGATCGGCCCAAAATTCATCCCCGCCAAATTCAGAAACCAAATAACTATCAAATAACTCAGCGAAACAGTTCCAACCAAGCCAAAACACAATCCCAAACCGCCAAACAAATGACCCGGTTTGTGTAAATACTGCGTTGTGGCTAACACCGTCAACAAATCAATAAATCCCCGCGCATAACGTTCCCAACCGTAATTCGATTTTCCGTGCTTGCGCGGATGATGTTCCACAACTACTTCGCCAATTTTAAACCCTAAATTGTTTGCTAAAGCTGGAATGTAGCGGTGCAATTCCCCGTACAATTTAATCGACTGCAAAACTTCCCTACGGTAAGCTTTAAAACCGCAATTCATATCGTGCATTTGCACCCCAGTCAGCAAACACGCAACAGCATTAAACAGCTTGGAAGGTAAAGTTTTAGAAAGCGGGTCATTCCGCTGTTTTCGCCAACCGGAAACTAAATCAAATCCCGATTCTAAATGATGTAAAAATTTGGGAATTTCAGCGGGGTCATCCTGAAGGTCAGCATCGAGAGTAAAGATAATTATCCCTGCTGCATTGCGAAATCCTGCTGAAAGTGCGGCGGATTTGCCAAAGTTGCGGCGCATTTTAATCGCTTTAATTAGTTGGGGATGTTGGCTGGCTAAATCTGTGATTTCTTGCCAGGAATAATCGCGGCTACCGTCATCTATGAAAATGACTTCGTAACTGTCAGTTCCTGTTTGAAACATGACAATTTGGATTTTTTCAAACAGCAATTTGAGGGTGGCTTCTTCGTTGTGAACTGGGATTACGAAGCTGAGATGTTTTGGCATAGGGCTATTCTATTTCATTTGTGTTGTCAATGAGATTTTTTTATTAACCGCAGAGGGCGCAGAGGGCACAGAGGAGGAGAAAGAGAGGTTTTTTAGTTTTTATTGATAACTTGGGAGTTTCGCAATGCTACCCAACCTTTGCGGTTTTTAAAGGAAGCATAGGCTGTCAATAATTTATCTGTTGGTGATGTTTGAATGTATCCTCTCCAAGCGGCGAATTCGTAGGAAGGGCCAAACAAGTTAACTAAATCTGGGCGCGGAAATCCTGACATGGCGAAACCTCGAACGACATTTTCTTGGTTGAGAATGGCAATACATTTTACATTGTTTTCGGGGTCTCCTACCCAGCCAATTACTCTCGCTGCTGTTGGTGCAAGTGCGGTGGCTGTATCAAAAAATCCGGGTACTCCGTCTTTGGGCGCTGACAGTAAATTTGGGTCGATTTTTGTGTCTAATGCTGCACAGAAATTGTGTTTTTTGATGTCTCGGTTAAATGGCACTAAGTTGTTAATTTTTAAGGCGTCAATTAATCCGATAAAAGCGGCGGGTTTGTTGCCTACGCGGTCTTTAATTAGCGTTACGTCGGTGATGCCTAATTGCAGTGATAATGCTACTAACGGTTGATAGGTGGCTCTGCGGGCGATCGCCATTGCAGTTTCGCCTCCCACCCCGTACATTAAAATAATCGCAACTGTGGCGACTGCAAACAGCGGTGTCAGCCAACGCCCTTGAATTCTTGGTGTTGGCTGCAACTCGCGCACCCACAATACTGTCAGCACAATTGTGCTCATCCAAAACAAAGCTGGGAGTGTGGCGTAGCGGGAAGCGGTGGCCTGTTCGACGCCAAATCCCGATCGGCTAACCGCAGCCATTAACGCCGTTTGCAGCGTGTAAAGTTGGATTGATAGCCAAGGCAGCCAATCTGGGCGATCGACCTTTTTTACAAATAGCCAATAACCCACAAAACCAGTTGCTGCCATCAAACCAATTATACCAATAATTGAAGCAAAAATAATATTTTCGCTAAAAATTCCGCCGAGATAAATGGGAATATACTCGAGAGTTTTGAGCGGGTTGATTTTAGTTAAAGAAGGGTGATGAGATGGAGTTTTATAAGTTAAAAAATAAATGCCAATCACTGCAATCGAAGCAATGAAATACAAATAAGTTATTCGCCGAGGAAACCGCAGCACAACAGCAGCAGCACACAATATCGGCCACAAAGCTAAAGGAGTGCTGTAACTAATACAGCCTAAAACGCCAAAAACAATGCTGCCAATTACCCACTTATTTTGTTTCCATTCTACATTACCAGGCTCTGACTGGTAATGTAGATCCAGAGGCTCCGCCTCCTTCTTCCTTGACAAAAGCGTCGCATAGGATTGCAAACAAAATATCGAACAAATCACAAATAAATTAGCAATTATCCAGTGAACTCCGCTGAATCCCCGCATCCAATTGTGAGCCGCAGCAGGAGTAAAGTTAAAAATAGAAATACAAAGAACTAGCGAGATAAATAGCAGCGGAAAAACCCTCATTTTTAACGGCAGCAGAGCAATTAATACGTGGCACTGAATCCAAGCTAAGAACCAGGCAACTAAACATAAACCAATATTTGAACCTTGGGTGACAACTATATTCAAGCCATAAATAATTGCCGGAATCAAGACAAAATGCTCGTTGGCCCGAAATATCCAATCAAAAGGATTTGTAGAGAAACCGTCTACTGAATAAAAATTCCATGTCATCCACCAATAATCAAAATTAGACAAGTCTCCCGCTTGGGATATCAAGTACAAAATATATGACGCTGGTATTAGGATTCCGAGAACTGATGCGGCAATTAAAATATATTGTTGCTTGACTTTCATAGATTCAGACATGGGGAGATTTTTAATTTGTAGGGACGAGTTGAGGTGAGAAACTTTGGATATAACAGGTAACTCATTAACAAAACTCGCCCTCGCGATTTGAGTTTTCCTCGATTTTTTATTTCACTTCTCTGGCCAGCATTTTTCTGAGTCCTTGCCGCCAGTGGGGAGGATGCGTACCCAGAAGTGCTGATATTTTTACCGTAGAGAGGACAGAAAAAGCCGGACGTTTTGCGGGTGTCGGATATTCGGCGGTGGTGATGGGAATTACGCGCTGAACTTTTAGGGGAAGGCCGAGTTGTGCTGCTTCCTCAAAAATGGCGATCGCAAAATCGTACCAACTACAAACACCGCTGTTAGTGTACTGGTAAGTCCCAAAACTTTCTGGTCCAAGCAGAGGAATAATTTGCGAAATTGCCTCCGCTAAATCCCCCGTCCAAGTAGGACTTCCGATCTGATCTGTTACTACTCGAATTTCTTCTCTTTCCTTTCCCAACCTCAGCATAGTTTTGACAAAGTTGCCTTTGCCTCCGTTGCCGTAAACCCACGCGGTTCTAATAATAATATTTCGGTTTCCCGCTTTCCGAATTGCTTCCTCGCCTGCTAATTTAGATTTGCCGTAAGTTCCCAGTGGGTTCGTAGAATCTGTTTCCAGATAAGCAGAACCGTTGCTGCCGTCAAATACATAATCAGTAGAAAAGTGAATTAAACTTGCTCCCAGTTTTTCGCATTCTTCTGCGAGAATTCCCGGCGCAATGCCGTTGACTGCATTTGCTAATTCCGGTTCGCTTTCTGCTTTGTCTACCGCCGTGTAAGCACCCGCATTGACGACTAAATTCGGTTGAATTTCAGCCATTGCTTGACGGATGCTTTCGGGTTGGGATAAGTCGAGGCGAGTGCGATCGACCGCAATTACCTCTCCCGAAGATAATAAAATCGGCTGCAATTCTTGAGCTAGCTGTCCGCTGCCACCTGCGAGTAAAATTTTCATGATCAAAACACTTGAGCTCTTTTCAACGTTTGTCCAGCTTGGTCTTTAGCTGATAAGATTGGTTTGTCACCATCTAGCGGCCAGTCGATCGCCAAATCGGGGTCATTCCACAGGATACACCGCTCGTGTGCTGGTGCGTAATAATCTGTCGTTTTGTACAAAACTTCAGCCGTCTCCGAAACCACTAAAAAACCATGAGCAAATCCCGCCGGAACCCAAAATTGCCGTTTATTTTCTGCACTCACCACACAGCCAACCCACTGCCCAAAAGTCGGCGAACTTTTTCTAATATCCACCGCTACATCAAAGATTTCGCCAGCAACTACCCGCAGCAATTTGCCTTGAGGCTGCTGCATTTGGTAGTGCAAACCGCGCAACACATTTTTAGAGGATTTGGAATGATTGTCTTGAACAAATTCTGCCGTCACACCTGTTTTTTCGACAAAAACTTTGTGATTGAAACTCTCAAAAAAGAAACCGCGATCGTCTCCGAAAATTTTCGGCTCAACGATCAGAACTTCCGGTATTTCAGTAGATATAACATTCATAGTTGGCTGTGAAAGTGATAAACTAATACTCTGTCTATGCTATTTTACTATGAAAGCCGACGCATATCTCAAAAAATTGTACGCCAATCGATTTGATTCCCGACAAATGCAAGCAAAGGTGGCACTCTGGAAAGTTTTAATTGATGAGTTTTTACAAGATTATGTTCCTCCCGAATCAACCGTCTTAGATATTGGCGGCGGTTACTGCGAGTTTATAAATCAAATTATGGCTGAAAAAAAATATTTGATTGACCTCAATCCAGATTCAAAGTTATTTGCCCATCCTGATGTAAAAGTGATGAATATCGATATTTTAAATTTTGACGTTCAACCCGCTTTTAGCGAAAAATTTGATCGGATATTTATCTCTAACTTTTTTGAACATCTCCGCAATAAAGAAGAACTAATCCAAATTATCTTATTTTGCTTTGAGGTCCTTAAGCCAGGGGGTTCTCTATTAGTTGTCCAACCTAATTTCAAATATTCTTTCAAAGAGTATTACGATTTTATCGATCATCAATTACCCATTACCCACTTATCGCTCCAAGAACTGTTACAAACCATCGGCTTTGAAATCGACCTAATTATACCGAGATTTTTACCATTTTCGACCAAAGGCAGACCGGCATCGCCCTGGCTTTTAAAAGTTTACTTAAAATTGCCTTTTTTGTGGCAATTTTTGGGAGGTCAAATGTTTGTTAAAGCATCTAAACAAAACCAGAGAGGCAGAGACTCATGACACGCATTTCCCGTCAGATGCAGGCAGAGCGATACATCTGCGTTTATCCGCCTGAATCTGCGGTTAAAAAATCCCTACAAAATCGAACTTAAAACCACCTCATTAGCAGCAATCCAATCATAAATATCCTGCAAAGCCGCTTCCGGCCCAATAAGAGGCTGCCACCCTGTTTTCTCCATCACCCGAGAAGAATCAGTAATAAAAATCGGAATATCCCCCGCGCGTTCCTCCAAAACAGGATGAATCCGAATCGATTTATTCGTAATCTTTTGGCACAAATCAGTTGTCTCAACCAAAGAAAGACTGTTGCTCAAACCGCCGCCAACATTAAAAATTTCGCCGTCAAATTCAGCAAAATGTTCTAACTGATAATTAACTAACCTCAACAAATCTTCAACGTGCAGTAAGTCCCTAACCTGCTTGCCACTGCCGCCAAAACCGATATAATTCAGCGACTTTTGAAAATAGTGAGCCGCCACCCACAAACCGCAAACTCCCTGATCGACTTTACCCATTTGCCAAGCACCAGTAATTAACCCGCAGCGGTTAATAATTGCGGGTACATTGTATGCTTCCCTGTATTCCTCAATCAGCAATTCCGAAGCTAATTTAGTTGCTCCGTAAAGCGAACGGTGTCCTTTTAATGGGAAGTCTTCTGATATGCCCAACTCGGATATACCGGGTAAAGTTTGCTCAGGGGCGATCGCAAATCTATTCGGCAACTCTAACAGCTTAACAGACTTGACACTGGCGATCGGATAAACCCGACTCGTAGACAAAAACAGCAAACTCGCACCGGTTTGTCTCGCCAACTCCAAAATATTCACAGTGCCCAGTAAATTCGTCTGCAAAACGTACTGAGGCGAACTAAAACCTGCCAGTACAGAAGGCTCCGCAGCACAATCTATAATGCAGTCAGCATTCAGTGCAACTGGATCTAAATCCGCCGCTGTACGAATATCCCCGTAAACAAACTGAATACCGCAACTTTTAAGCCGAGGCAGATTCAATTCTGAACCCCGGCGACGCAGGTTATCTAAACAAATTATTTGCCATTCCGGGTGCAGTTTCTTCAGGCCAATTGCCAAACAACTGCCGATAAAACCCGCCCCGCCCACAATTAAAATTCTCTCAGGCATTCACTTTTATTTTTGCTATCTTTCTAGTCCGGTGGTAGTCGCCGCGAGAGAGATGTTTTTCCAGCCAGACATACAAGACAATAAACAAATATCGACTGCCCATCTCTTTGATTTTAAGCTTAGAAATACCCGCAGTCCGATTGTACCACCTCAAAGGAATCACCGTATAGGAAAAACCCCGGACAATTGCTTTTAATGGCAGTTCCACTGTCAAATTAAAATGATGGCTCAAAATCGGTTGCACGCCTTCAATCACTTCTCTGCGGTAAATTTTAAAAGCGTTGGTGACATCGCTGTAGCGCAAGCCGAAAATACTTTTGACAAACCAGTTTGCTAAGCGGTTTATTGCTAACTTGTGAATTGGATAATCAACTATAAAGCCACCTTTGATAAAGCGGGAACCGAAAACGCAATCATATCCTTCTTGCAGCTTGCGGTATCCTGCTACCAAATCGATGGGATCGTCGGAAGCATCAGCCATCACAATTGCTGCAGCATCTCCGTCAAATTCCGCCAAACCCCGGCGCACGGCAAATCCGAAACCATTCGGAGGTTGATTGTTGATGTATCTAACTGTGGGAAAAGTCTCAGACAACTCCTGGCAAATATCAATAGTTCGATCGACACTGTTGTCATTCACAATCAAAATTTCGTGCGGAATGCCTTCTAAATCGAGCGTTTGGGCGATCGCCCGCACAGTACCGTACAAACAGCCCTCCTCATTGTGGGCCGGTATAATCACAGAAATTTTCACTCCTCATCCTCCGCGCAACTGGACAAACTGGTTGTCAACAGGATTATACACCCAAGCTTTGATTTCGGTTTGGGCGATCGGCAAATTATTATCCGACAAATCAACAGCCCACCTTGCATTATTGTATAACTCAGATTTTAAACTCTCAGCGATGTCGGGACTGTCCAAATTTACATAAGCGTTAGCAAAAAAAGATTTTTTATCGCCGACAGATAGCAGTACGATATTCGGCTGTTTGAAATTTTCTGGCCAAACAGCCCAACCTGCAGCCCTGACAGCAGCCTTTTTCGTAAGAGTCAAGAATTTATCGCTGGTTTGAGGTTTGTCTAAATAGCCGTAAACTTTCTCGGTATTAGAAATAAACTCTACATTTTTAGCTAACGTAATCCAACCTATTTTGTCGATAATAGCAGCGCCTTCTCTCACCAGCCAACTTTTTTTGCTCAGCACCCTCAAACAACTTTCCGGCGAATTGTTTAAAAAATCCGACTGTTCCAGATAGTTAATTAACTGCAAACAATCTTGAGCGCCTTGTTTGTAAAGAAGTGCGGAGCGAGATTGGGCGATCGCCTGTTGAGAGTTAACAATAATTGTAGCAATTAACAGCCCTGCAACTACCCGATAAATAAATTTATAATTACTCTTTAACGTTGCTTTTGTTTCTTGATAATTACCTCGAACCAACAATTGTCCTAGCTGAACCACAGCAATTAACAGCAAAATCGAATTAGTCGTATATCTAGACGATTCGAGCGCGTGAATCGCCCCAAATTCTGCCCTACCAGCCGTAATAAACAGAGCCGATAAAACCGAAAATAAACCTATTGACAGCCAAGGTAAAGCCTCACGATGCTCGGTAATCTTTCTCCCAAAGTGGAATCCCAAAAATAAGAAACTTGCCAATATTAGCAATCCAACTAATGCTGAAATTCCAGGATAGCGGACAATTGGCGAACCCAACAGACTCAAAAAGTAATCAATTACCACCAGGGGCTTATTCAACAATGAAATAATACTTGTTTTGCGACTGGGATGATAATCAATTGAGTAAACAACACAAGTTACAGCAAAGAGCAATATCCATATAATCAATCTTTTTCTTTTTTCTACCGCATTTCCTTCTAAAGCCGCCACAGCCGGAATTGCAGCCCACCAAGACAGCAAGCCTTGCGCGAGGGAAAAACTAGCAATAAAGCAGAATAAAGCAGCAATCGATATTTGAATATAGTAGGGACACGACAGTGCCGTGTCCCTACTCTGTTCGCTCTGGAGTGTTGCATCATTCTCAATAACGGGCAAGATGTCCGTTTCACAAAAATTCAATGTTCTTGTGGAACGGGCATCTTGCCCGTTCCTAAATAGCTTATCGATATTGGTGCAACAGCTCTGTTTCATCCGATTAAAGATGGCGATATTAGGCAAAAATTTGCGATTTGAACTCAGCGCATAAACCGCAGCTACAAAACACAAATTGACTAAAAACCAAGCCAATTGAAATCCCCAAAGCCAGTTTTCATGCTGAACAAGAGAGAAAAGCAAAATACAAGTTAAAATATTAGCTAAATGCCACAAATCATCCCCGACATTCTTAACCTGCATCGAGGATAACTTGTACATAGCGATAAAAGTTATCGCCGCCAAACCTATGCTGAGACACAACTGATAATTAATATTCCATCGGGAAGCAAAAGCCAGCACCGCAATAATTATTTTAGGGAAAAGTATGCGGTGGTTGCTGTGCAAAGCCCAAAAATCGTTAAAAGTTACATTTCCCTGAGCTATTTTCTCAAAAAGGCTAGCTAACCTCCACTCGTCATCAACGGGAACGTTAACGCTAAAATTCGCTACAAATCCGATTAACAGGACAACAGGAATTAGATATAAAGTAAATAAGATGATTTTTTTCATGAAAGTGCGATCGCACTGATTGCCATCACCATTTTATATCAAACCCGGTTAAATAATTTTTATCAAGTTTGTAGTGAAGGCTTCACTCCTCATAGTTTGAGCCTGGACTTGCATTCCTTACTACAAACAAGTTGAAAAACATAACACATAGAAACCCGGTTTCTTGAAGAAACCGGGTTTCCGAACAGCCTAAAAGCCTCGCGTTCAATTCGGTTAACCGAATTACTTAATAGTCTTGAACGTATCCATTTTCCCAGTAAATCGGTTGATAAACATCTGCAAAACACTCCGCTTGCCGATATTGATATTAGAACTCACGGACATTCCCGACTGCAAGTTAACTTCAACTTGATTGGCCTTGCCCTTGTTCAAAACAAACTTCTGATTCTTGAGCTTAATTTTGGTTTTGAAAGCGTAGTATTTCCGCAGTTCAGTAGGAGGCTCTGCATCGCTGCTAATCTCTATCACTTCACCCTCAGCAGTACCAAACTCCAGCGCCGGGAAAGCTTCTACATTCACTTCCACAGGCACACATTGGTATTTCGTCAAACCCAGTTTCTCTCTGTTAACTTCCTTCTCTGGACAAACGCAACTTTTACCTGTTTCGCAGTCAACCTTTTCTCCGTCTAATTGTTTGCCGTGATACTGCTCCAATTTTGCCCGCTTCTGTCTCAAAGCATCCAATACCAGAGCCACATTGCTGTTTTCCAGGTAAACAACTGCTTGCAGACCGTTTTCGTCATCCAAAACTTTGAGTAGCTTTTCAGTTTGCTGCGCTTCGTAATAAGCTTCTTCGCAGCGTTTTGGGCGCGGTTCGCCCGGTTTCAGCACCGAATTAATAATGGATTGGCATATCGGATCTTTCGCCATATCCAACTTAGCATTCTCCTTCTTAGAAGGTTTCAAATCAAAGATAACGCCCGATACCGGAGCCTTCATAACTTGAGTGTCGCGGGTTTGCTGCGCTTTTTCAAGTTGAGCATTGATTTCTGATAGCTTTTTCAGGTTTTCTACCTTGAAGCGACTTAGCTGAGAATCGCTGCTGGCAATTTGTTTCTGGTTTTCAGCAATTTTGGTGTAAAGTTCTTTTGCCCAGGAATCCTTGGTGTTTTTCAACTGTTCTTCGGCGCGGCTGATGGACTCCTGAAGGCGCGCTTGCTCTCCTTGCTGGCGCTGTATTTCAGCACTAATTTTTTGGATGTCACCTTGACGAGCGTTAATTTCACCTCGGCGCGTATTTATCTCACCTCGGCGCGTATTAATTTCGCCTTTACGGGCGTTGATTTCACCTTCGCGCTGCTTGATTTGATCTTGCTGTTTGAGAACGTCGCTTTGGCCTCTGAAAACATCTTGTTCCTGTTTTTCTTTTTGCAGTTCAGCGATCGCTCCTTGCTCCACCAGAGGGCCGAGTCTGCCTAGAATGTTTTGATTCGACTTCAATACTTGTTGGGATTTCGCTAACTGTTCGTCCGCCAAATCTCTCTGAGCGATGGCAGATTTTACTTGCTCTTGCGAAGAACTTAACTGCTGCTGAGCATAATTTAATTGGTTCTGGGCAAAACCCAGTTGTTGCTGTGCTACGGTCATTTGATCGCCTGCGGCTTTCTCAGCATCCTGAGCTTGCTTCAGTTGTTTTTCCAACTCCTGAACTTGGCCTTGAGCTGCGGCGACGCGAGACAAAAATTCCGATCGATAATTAACATAAAGCCCTTGCTGAGCAGCATCAAAATTTCCGCTCGCTCCCCGATTGAGGTACAGCTCGTCAATCAAAGCTTGCAGCACTTGATTTTGTGCCGTGAGGCTCTGTCTGTCTTTGATAGTTGATTCTAGGCTTGAAGGAATAGGGCCTTGAATTTTGCCGTTAACCACATCTTCGTAAAATTTGTTTTCCTTTTCCAGAGCCTCTTTAGTTTTCTTAACAGAAGTTAAATCAGCAGTGGATGCAAGGGGGTTAAAAGTGAGCAAAGGCTGGTTTTTTTCTACCCGATCGCCATTTTCAACGTGAACTCTCACCACAGCTCCTGTAGCAGGTGCTTGGATGTCTCTAGCACCATCTTTGAGTTCCAATTGGCCGACAGCGGGGACAGCTTGCTCTACGCTAGCAAAATAAGCCCAAACTACAGCAGAAGTGGTCATCAGCATGATCATCCACAAAAACAAGTGCGACCAAATCGCTGGTTTTTCGAGAATGACTGGTTGCTCAGAAAGTATTAACGATTTCATTGCCATTTGTTAGTTCTCAGTTGTTAAGCGTTAGTGATCAGTTGTGAGTTGTTAGATATCAGGTATTCGATGACTCTTGTTGTTGGAAGAGGCAGTAGTAACGCCCTTTAAGAGCCATTAATTCTTTATGAGTTCCCCGCTCGACTACAGAACCTTGATCCATCATAATAATTACATCAGCGTTTTGGATTGTAGTCAGGCGGTGAGTAATGAAAAACACGGTGCGCCCGGCGAAAGCTTCTGCTAAATTATTGCAAACTTGGCGTTCGGAATGGTAGTCGAGGGCGCTTGTAGCTTCGTCCAAAATCAGCAGTTTCGGGTTTTGCAAAATCGTGCGGGCGATCGCCAAACGCTGCCTTTGACCCCCAGAAAGCGACGAACCCCGCTCTCCCACCACCGTATTGTACCCAGCGGGTAAGCCCATGATAAAATCGTGAGCCACGGCTAATTTTGCCGCTCGCACAATCTCATCCGTACTTGCATCGGGATTGCTCAGGGCAATATTTTCCTGCACAGTACAGTTAAACAGCAAAGTATCTTGCAATACCACCCCTAGTTGGCTGCGAAGCGAGTACAGTTCCACCTTAGAAATGTCGTAACCGTCAACAAAAATCCGGCCCGACAGCGGCGGATAAAGACGCTGCAACAGCTTCATCGCCGTACTTTTACCGGAACCGCTTCCCCCCACAATTCCCACAAAACTGCCAGCGGGAAATTCCAAATTCACATTAGCCAATTGCAGTGGCCCGCTTTCGAGAAATCGGAAGGAAACCTCCTCATAGGTAACCTGCCCTTGAATTGCCGGCAGCGGGATATTGCTCCGGTCTTCATCGCTGGTTTCCGTCGGCGTATCGACCACATCCTTGAGCATATCGATCGACATCGAGACTTCTTGGAAACTCTGCCACACGCTCACAAAACGCAGCAGCGAACCAGTCACGTTCCCGGAAATAATTCGGAAAGCAATCAACTGACCCAAAGTAATCTCATTTCCCAGTACCAAATAAGCTCCTACCCACAACTGAGCTAAGTTACCAACCTGGTTTAAAAAGCCGCTAACCGTACCCGCCGTAGTCCCCGTGATAATTGTTTTAAAACTGGCTGTAATGTATTTTGCATAGCGGCTCGACCACTCCCATCGGGATTTCAATTCAATATTTTGAGCCTTAACAGTTTGAATCCCGCTGACTACTTCCACTAGATAAGATTGAGAGTCAGCAAAACGGTTGTTTCTTTGTTTTATCAGGCGCAGCACCAGGGGATTGATTAGAACAATCATCAGCCCCAGTATCGGTACCACTGCCAAAGATACAAACGTTAGCTGCACGCTGTAGGAGAGCATAACGGCGACGTAAACCACCGAAAAAACTGCATCGAGAACCACTGTCAGAGCTGTGCTCGTCATGAATTCCCGAATCTGGCCCATCATGCTGAATTTGTAAACCAGATCTCCCACGCGCCGATTGTCAAAGTAATTTTGGGGCAGCCGCAGCAAGTGGTCGATGACTTCTGCACTCAATTTGACATCTATGCGGTTTGAGGTGTCTATAAACAAAAAGGTACGCAAACCGTTGAGCAGTCCTTCAAACAGAGCAACACCTAACAGAAACGCCCCCAAAATATCCAAGGTGTCAATGCTGCGCTGACCTAAGACTTTATCAATAATTATTTGGCTGATTAATGGGTTTGCAAGACCAAATAACTGTACAAAAAACGAAGCGAGCAACACCTCAAAAAACACTGTCTTGTGTTCCATCAGCGCCGGCACAAACCACCAGAAACTGAACTGCTCTTTTTGTTCGACTTGCGGAGCTTGCAGCAGCAGGACTTCTCCTGATTCTCCCCAGATTTCTTTAAACTGAGGTATCCGCTTCCGCATCAGCCCCTGTTCGGGCGTGGCGAGCACCAATTCTTGCTCGGTGATGCTGTAAATAATGGCAAAGCTATCTTGCCATTTAATCATTACGGGGGCTTTGATGCGGTTGATGGCTTCTGCTGGCACTTGCGCCAATTGGGGCGTGAGGCCGATGCTTTGGGCGATCGCCCCGCAGGCTTGCAGACTGATAGAACCAGCGGTTTTTAACTGATTTTCTAGAACTTTGCGGATGATATCTCGACGAAATTTAAGACCGAAATACTTGCTCAACATCTGGAAGCAAGCTAGCGGACCGTCAATCTGCCCTTTAGCGCGGAAAACTGGGTATTTCGCCGCCGCATCCTTTGGTTGGCCGCTTGCGGGTTCTGGGGGACGCTCTGGGCCGGGTATAACCTCGATGAATGCTCCGCCCGGCGGCTTCTGCCCTGGGCCTACTGTATCTGGCGTGCCATTTAATGAGTCTGTTTCGGGTTGGGGTTCTGGGGGTTCCCGGAAGCCGACCAAGCGAGCGCCGAGGCGGCCTTCTACTTTTAAGGATTTGGCTGCGTTTTCCACAGAGAAGCGGCTGCCGGTGGGAAAGTCGCCCAAGACGCCGCTGCTGACGAGCCAAACTCGATCGCCATCTAGCTCTTTGGCGAGGTCTTGAGTTTTTTTGTTGCCGTTTGGCACGTTGACAACTTTCGCGTCTTGCCAAGCTTGCAGGGTGAGTTCCTTGAGATTGGAAGTCCCGTCGGCTTGGCGCTGCAATTCCAGGCTCAACAGTTCAAATACTTCGCTCAAGGAACAGTGTTCGCGAAAGGCTTCTCCAAAGGTCGGCTGTTTTTCCACTACGCTCAGGAAATCTTCGGCAGGTAGGACGATCGCAATTACATCTGTAGAGGCGATCGCCGTTTCGCAGGGAACTCCCCGGAGCAAGCCAGCCCAGCCGAGAATTTCCTGCGACTGCACCAAGCGCAAACTTACGTGGCGCTGCGATCGCTGGTCAAAGCCCAGCAGCCGGGCCTGCCCTTGATAGATAATTGCCACCTGAGTCGGCATTTTTTCCCGTTCAAACAGGGGTTGCCCCGTCCGGTAGCCGAGGAGTTGGCATTTAGCCACCAAGGCTGTCAGAGCCGTCTCTGACAGTCGGTCAAAGGGAGGTGTTTGAGCTAGGAAATCCTGAATTTGGGAGAGGGAAACAGCGGAAGAAGTCATCCGATTTTAGATTTTAGATTTTAGATTTTAGATTGAATCCACAGATGAATCCGGAGGCTTTTTGTTAGGATGCTACGCTTTTTAAAGTCTCCACGGATGAATCCGGGGGCCCCAGACGAAATTGCTTTCGGTCATGATATTGAAGACACGGAAGAGAGGGGCTGTAGCGGGCCTATTTGCGATATCTGTTCGGCGAGCCAGCTTTCAAAGAGTTCGTTAATCAAGTGCAGCCGCATCGATTCATCGAGCTGGGCCGGCATGAACTTTTCTAGTCGAATAATTACCATCCATTCTGCCAGAGGACGTGGCGTCCACAGTTGATTTGGCTGGCTGACGGACAAAAGTTTGCTGATTGCCGGGTGGGGCTGCGAGAGCGGTACTGGACCCAACAAGCCACCTGACTTGGACTCTGGCCCTTCGGAATAGTCGCGGGCCACTTCAGCAAAGGTTTGTTCCCCTTCGAGGATGCGAAAGTAAAGTTCGTTTGCCAGTGCTGGATTTTTGGTGCGTACCAGGGAATAGACTACATGGTCTAGGCTGGCTTTGCGGGTTAAAAAATAATTATCTACTTTAGGTCTCCAAGTGGCTTGCTTAAATTTTTCGATCAGCAAGGGCCTGACGGCCATCTCTTGAAGTTCTTCTTCCGTCATGTTTTGGCCGCGCAGCCAAGCTTCTTTGGCTTCCGGGGCTGTCAGTTGGTGTTGTGCCAGAAAGTTCTCGACGGCGGATTTGCGTTCTTCGTCGCTGCAACTAAAGGATGCGATCGCTTGGTCTACTATTACACCGCGCAAGAATTGCGGCATTAACTGATACCGCTTCAGGAGCGATGGCATATCCTGAGCTTGCAGTAATTTATCGCCTATTTGAAAAAGTCCTGTCATTTTTTTATCTCCAACTGACTTGCGCTTCCCCTTTTAATTTAGCTGTGGCAGGAAAAGAGCGACAACCACTAACCCCTCGATTCCCCGATGATAGCAGACCGTCAGTGGGCTAGCGCTATTGCTGTCTATTTCTTGACGCTATGCCTAGCGAGGGGTTCCCCGCGGGTCTCATAATGGTAACGGGATGCGAGAGTGGGAGAGTGGGAAAATCTTTACTTCTGCCATCTTCCTTTTTCCCTCAACATCCATCGGCTAAACCCCGTACACTGCTTAGTTGCTGAACTTCCTTCTTCCTTCACTCTCGGAATAGTCTTTCAAAGAGTGTTCCGAGTTGGGTCGAGCAAGCGCGACTGTCGAGATATTTCGGGTTTGCCGCCATTTTTTGCTGAATTCGATCGCGGTAGTGCCGGCGCAGTTCTGGGTTGTTTCCCAGTGCTGTGCTCAGCTCTAAATAAGAGTTCTCGCTGTCTGCTACCAGTTCCGGAAGTAGCAGTTCTTCGATCGCTGCGGCTGATTGTCGCGATCGCTCTGTTTGGCCTTTTCTTACCACTACAGGCAACCCGGCCAACAGGGGTTCTGCTAAGGAGCAGGCACTGCTGTATGGATAGGAGTCTAAATATATATCAGCCAATTCCAGACATTTTATGTAATCTGCGCGAGATGGCAGCGCTTTAATCACAACTAAGCGCTTTTTCTCAACCCCAAATTCGGCAAAGAGCGATCGAATTTGGTTGTAAAAAGGCACCGTCGGATAGTTTTCATTGCCGGAACTAAAGGGATACAAAACTAAAATAGAATTTGGTACCGCCGCAATAATTTTTGCCCAATTTTCTCTCAATTCTGGGATAATTGTAAAAACTTGAGCGCCGGACATGAACACTACAGATTCCTCAGTTGCTCCCCAACTGCTACGAGTCGGTTCAACTATGGCAGGTGCCGATCCTACACTATAGCTTAAACAAACTCCCGATCCTTTTAAAGTAATTAATTTTTCGCGATACTCTGCTGCTGCACCTGCGGGCAATGTCAAATCTCCGGCCATGAAATAATCGATATTTCGGGCGCCCGTGGTGGCGGGGGTTGATGCACCGCTAGCTATTTGCACCCGTGCTAGTCGGTGCAGGCACAGGAGGGCGCATGGCTCAGAAGTGTTGGTAATATTGGTGCAGATTAGCAGAATATCTAAATCGTGCGATCGCATTTCTCGGACTTGCTGGGGCAAATCTTCTGACAGTTGCACCAGTTTGTCGGCGCAACTTTCGCAATATTTCCCCAGTCGTTCGTCTTGTACCTGGAAATAGTACACGATAATTTCAAATTTGGTTCTGTCTAAATATTCAAAACTCGGAATTGCAGCACGAGTCTCGGATTCATCACTAATTTTATCAAGCAAAAAGCCAACTCGAATTTTAGTTTTTTCTGGTTCTTTTTGAGGAAAATCCCATTCTATTTGACAGCCGATATTTTTCAAATAAAATTCCAGAATCTCGTTTCGTTCACTCAATATATTGAGAAGATTTTTCTCGCTCAAATACAAAGCTTGGAAGCTAACATTTTTCGCCATAAATGCCGCCAAATAACGCCACACTTCTGAATCTGGAAAACGGGCGATATTTCCAGCGACGTACTTGATTAACTGCTGCAAATATTCAGAGTACCTTTCTATTTCCCAGTTTTGTTTAAAATAACCGGGAGACTGAAAGATAAATTTCAAAAAGTCGTCAAAAAACCACTGGGGAATTGCTGCATTTTTATAGTCAAGTGGCAACTGATAAGCGTCGCGGTACAGCATCGCTGCGAGGAGATATTGAATCTTATCGGCAATTTCCCCTCCTTCAGCAAGTTTGGAGGATAACTGCTGGACAAAACTTTGTTCTTCCTCAGTTAAAGTTTCATTTTTGAGGGCGCTACCTAGGAGCAATTTATGAGCTTGCCCCGTGTCTTTGAAGTAAGCATTTTCTAATTTTTTAGATGGCAAATTCAGCCAATATTCAGCTAGCTGTTGGCGGTATTGGCGCAGCACAAGAAGAGGCTGTTTTGAGGGGAATTTATTGTATTGCTCAAGCATTGCTGACAATTCCGATAAACTCGGCTGGGTTCTCAATGCCAACTTTTGGCGGATTGTCTGTTGGATTTGTTGATCCAGGAAACTGTAATCAGAACTATTTAGTAGTTTTTTGTAAAATCTGACTACATCTTTATGATTTTCCCCAGCCGCGAAGTTTTTCCAAGTTTGTTGTTCGGGATGAATCCGCAGTGACGACAGTTTTTCGTCTACAAATCCGATATGATAGTTCCCCATGATTCGCCACCACATATCTAAGTCTACATACTGAGATAATCCCGAATCAAATAATCCTATTTCTTCAAATACTCTGGCGGCAATTAAGACGGTACTCGGTTCGCCAATTTTGTTTATGGGGTTGCTCAAGCAGTTAGTATCTGCCAGTAATTCTTTCCCGGACTGAATAGATTTTAAATTAGACCAACTTTTATGCAAATCTTTAATTGATTGGGAAGCTTTCCGCAAAATCGGGTTAGATTCATTTTCAGCTATGGTGATGCCTCGCGCGGAGAAAACCATACCTATTTCAGGGTTTTGTTGGGCGACGGCGACCATTTTTTCAATACATTCTGGTGCGAGCAAGTCGTCTTGAAACAAAAACTTGATGTATTGACCTTTTGCTTGGGATATGCAAAAGTTCCAGTTTTGTGATAAGCCGTAGTTGCGGTGCAGTACAATGCGGAAATCGATTGAGGTGTGGGATTGGAAGGATTGGGCGATCGCAACTGTTTCGTCTGTGGAACCGTCGTCGGATATAATCAGTTCTATGTTAGAGTAAGTTTGGGAGATCGCACTTTGAATCGCTTCGCCAATAAATGCCGCTCCGTTGTATGTCGGAATACAAATACTAACTAAAGGTGGTGCATTTTTTACTGTCGCCCCCTGAGAGGACTTTTTCCTTATTCCGCGCTCCAAGCTTTTGAAATTATCTGTAATTTCGGCAATATATTCGAGACGGTTTTGAATTTTTCTCCCGACAGTTGGCGGATTCAGTAAAGTCTTAATTTCATCAGCAGCTATTCTTCCAACTTGCTGAGCTTCCCGGTAATTGTTGAAGACATGACGCATTAAATCAGCAGCGTGTTCGACATCCGGTTCGGCCCAAACATTGCCTTTTTTGTAAGGCCCGCAATCTTGCTCAATAGGGATTAACTTATACTTGACTAAATAGCTATTGCCGACATTCATAAATTCTGTATTTGATGAATAGCTGGTGGCAATTACTGGTTTCCCGTAAAACATGGCTTCAGCCATTGTTAAGCCGAATCCTTCGCAGCGGTGCAGCGATACATAACAGTCGCAATTATAGAGCAAGCCGTTAAGTTTATTTTTGGACAAATACCCGTCTAGATGTTTGATATTTGAATTATTTGCTATGGCTGAGTTTAAGGATGCTTGCGCCGCTGAAAATTTGTGGGAATTAGAAGATTTGATGACCAATAATACGCTGTTATCTTCGCCAAAAGCTTGCTTAAATGCTTGAATTGTCGCTAAAGTATTTTTGCGCTCGATGCGGCTAGAAAAGTCGAAGACAAACAAAAAAATAAATTTATTTTTCGGTAAGTTCAGTGCTTCTCTGTTCAGGGAAGGTGCGGGCAGAGCAATACTAGGCATGATTTTGATGACGGGAATTGGCGAGACTGCTGAAATTGCCTCGGCGCAATAGTTGCTGTAAGTCCATATTTCGTGAAAGTGATTAAATGCTGGCTGCCATTCTGGGGGAAATGCGGGAAGTTCCCAGGCCCAAAAGCCGATGTTGTATTTTTTGTCAAAATAACTGGAACCTATATGTTTGATAAAGGTTGCAACTTCATCTGCGTTGACTTGAATTAAGTTTACGGGATAGGGATTATCTTCGCTAAAATTTTGATAGGTGGTGTCTTTTTTGCGGTGGGGACTGCGGGTAAAATTGTTGATGACGAAGGGAATGTTGGCGGCTTCTGCAGCCCTGATGTTTGCTCTGACACCTTCTCCTATGCCAAATTCGCCGTTAATGTAGCCGGCGATGTTCATTCCTAGATTAGGGTTCATAGTTTCTAATGTATTTAGCACAGTGTAGTGTGGATTTTTTGAGGAAAAGCAGAATTAATTGATGGGCTCAATTGCGCTAAAAAAGGGTAGGGTAGAGAATAAATTATAATTTTGCCGAATATTTGGTAACATATAGCAATCCTGGAGGATTGGTGAATAAGATTTAAAGGAAACGCTCTTAACGCAGACCAAGAGAATAGAAAAGAAAAAAAGTTCGCCACTGAGAATTTAGTGCTTGACAAAGATAGCGATCGCCATTGTATACTGGCATCGCAATGCTAACCTTCGGCTGGTTGTCTGTCGGCATGGGTTGCTCTGTTTTATTTTACGATAAACTAATCAGGAATTTTAGACAAAGTGATCGATCGCGCCAACCACGACTTCTTGAAGCTGCTACCGCCGGATGCTAAAGTCATTGTCGAAATTGGCTGCGGTACGGGTTCGACGGGCCAAGAGTACAAACTGATCAATCCCCATTGTCAGTATATTGGCATTGAATGCGATCGAGAAAAAGCTAAAATTGCAGTCGATCGGCTAAACTGGGTGACGGTAGCCGATATTGAAGAAATTGCCCTCGAAAGTCTCGAAATCGCTCCAGGAACCGTCGATTGCTTAATTTTCGGCGACTTGCTACCTTATCTCAAAAACCCTTGGGAAGTCCTCAAGCAGTACAGTGGTTTGCTGAATCCAGAGGGGCAAATTCTCGCCAGAATCCCAAATGTTCAATACTGGCGGCGAATTGTCAATCTGCTGCGCGGACATTGGGAAAATCCCGACAGCAAGATGCAGCACTGGTTTACCCTAGAAAGTATTAAATCACTATTTGCTCAAGCCGGATTGCAGGTTTATGAATTTCAAGGGAAGGGACACAAAACCGAAAATTTTGTGCACTTTCAGGAATTACTGCATCCAATGGTAAAGGCTTTAGAGCTCACATCGAGCAGTTTTGCTACGGAAACAGGTGCTGAACATTATATCGTGCGATCGACAAAATCGACCGTACCTGCACGCAGGCTGCTGATTCAGACTATCATTATGGCTCCTACCGGGTGCGATCGCGTGCGAGTTTTGGAACCGGACAAATTTAGCGCTACAATTCCCGGTGTCCGCACCGTATCCGGCGTAAAAACAGCAGGATTAATTCCCCCCCTGCCGGAAGAAGAAAAAGTCTTCATTTGGCAGCGGACAATTATGCAATATCCCGCCTACATTCCCCAGCTAAAAGAACTGTTGCAACAAGGCTATTTAATAGTAGCTGAAATTGACGACAATCCTATCCGCCGCCGCGAATATGCAGATAATAATTACCTCAGCTATCGCGGCTGTCACTGCGTGCAAACTTCTACAGAACCCCTCGCAAAAATTTTGCGCCAATACAATCCAAATGTGGCTGTATTTCCCAATCACTTAGCTTATCTACCTCCGCAGCGAATTTATCCGGCAGAAGATACTGTCACAATTTTTTTTGGTGCACTCAACCGCGAAAAAGATTGGCAGCCGATTATGGCAGCGCTAAATCGAGTTTTAGTCGCACACAAGCACCGGATTCGAGTTAAAGTAATCCACGACAGAAAATTTTTTGAATCCTTGAAAATACAGCAAAAAGAATTTGAACCGTTTTGCAGTTACGAACGGTATCAAGAAATCATGTACAGTTGCGATATAGCTTTGCTGCCGCTTGTTTCCAACCCGGTTAACGAAACGAAGTCCGACTTAAAATTTATTGAATGTGCAGCGCGGGGAGTAGCGGTGCTGGCAAGTCCCACTGTGTACGAACATTCGATTGTCGAAGGTGAAACAGGATTGATTTATAGATATGAAAAAGAGTTTGAAACCAAACTAAATTCGCTGATTTCTGACACTTCTCGGCGTCGGAAAATAGCCGCGAATGCTTACGAATGGGTGCGCGACAACCGCTTGCTGTGCGGGCACTACCGGCAGCGCCGAGATTGGTACTTACAAATGCGGGACGAGTTGCCGCGTTTAAATGCTGAGTTGCGCGATCGCCTGCCGGAGTTATTTGGTGACTAAGTGCGGTAAGATTTATAGGGCTATTGTGCGATCGTTCTGTTTTATTGTTTAATTTCTAATTGTTACTCCACACCAATGCGAATTCTATTCACTATTGCTCACTTTTACAATCCCAGCGGCGACGGGAAACACGCTTCCCAGCGAAATGATCCGCAACCGCGACTAAATGCTTTAACCGCTTGCGTGACATCGCTGCAAGCTTTGTACGGCAAATCTCAGTCCATGATTGACATTAGCGAATGTGCAACTATCCCAGCAAATCAATCTCAACAGCACGAAATTGACATTGTTGTTTGCACTACTCAAGGTTATCATCTGTTGCCTCAACTCCCAGTGCAGCCCAGATGTTTTATGCACCACGCTACCAAATGCGAACCGCTGCTGTTGGGGTTTGAGTGTCAAGCAGTTTTGCGAGCGTGTCTTAACAAATACGATTATTTCTGTTATTTGGAAGATGATTTAGTTCTGCACGATCCGTGGTTTTTTAGTAAATTAAAGTGGTTTACGCATCACGGAGGAAATGGGAATTTGCTGCAACCTAATCGCTATGAAATAGCGCCTAAAGGCGCGGTTTTTAAAGCATATGTTGATGGTGATTTAGCAGACTCAGCGACTTCTCAGTTTCAAAATGTAGAGGAGCAGCGGCAGTTAATGGGAAAAATCATGGAACAAACAGTCGCTTTTGAGCGGGCGTTGAATCCTCATTCCGGCTGCTATTTTTTGAATGCGGAACAGATGGCACACTGGGCTAAGCAGTCTCATTTTTTGGATAGGGATACTAGCTTTATAGGCCCGCTGGAAAGCGCGGCGACTTTAGGGATTATGCGAACTTTTAGAGTTTACAAGTCAACTCCTGCTTATGCTAATTTTTTGGAGGTTCAACATTTTGGAACGAGTTTTCTGAATTTGATTGGTAATAAGGTGAGGGTGCCGGAAGCATAAGGAGTCGCTGGGTTGGGGCGGGTTTTATGTTAATATTGTCTGCTGTTGGTTCGGATTGTGGACTCGGACACGCCTCTAAAGGCTTCGGATATATAACAACGCATCAACTGATTATTCTAGGGATGCAAAACATCGCCGATTTTAACTGTGCCACTGTTAATAATTTTGGCTAAAACTCCAGTTTGTGCGTGACCGAATTCCTGTTGCAGTAAACTGAGTAGGGAAATATCCCGATCGCCTGTTTCTGGATTCACTTCTATATTGACACAGCGACCGATTCGTGCTGTAACTTCGATGCGCGCCGCGCCTAATTGAAACTGTTTTCCGATCAACTCAAATTCTGACCAAGCTGCCATACCTTCTAGCACAATGTTCGGGCGAAATCGGGCCACGTCAATGTTTTTAACAGCTATTTCTGTTAATTGGTCTAATGTGGCTTGACTCAGTAAAGAGATGTGTACGGGTTCTCGATCGGGATAACGAGTTTCGCCGCTGCTGTCGCCGACTAAGTGCAAAGGTGCAAACTGCGGGTGTCTCGCTTCTTTTGTGGGTTCAATTGCCGCCAAATATTCTGTGAAAAAACTGCCAATGCGATCGCGCCCCGCTGCTGTGTTCGTTTCTGCCGATAACACTTCAACTCCTTGACGCTTGACTTTTAAAACCGCCGTTTCCGGTTGATAATGACATTCCAAAGCTGCTAACAGAGGCCAATCGTTTTGGACGGCAAAATGTTTTTTGCTCATCCAAGGCACATTATCTGCGGGCATCTTTGCAGCTTCAATATTATCTGCAAACATGAGGGCAAAAGCTCGATCGCCCTTAATTCCGTGTCCTGCTGTTAAAGCAAACTCCGACATTTCTTGCGGTGTCAGCCCTTTAATTGGATAAATAAATAACTGTTTTATTGTTGCTACTGTCATAAAATTTTCCGAAGTTAGTAGAATCTGATATCTTGCACCATTGTCAATAATTCTTTTTTGAACAGGTTTTCCGGCCTGTGCCACAAAGAGTAGATTTTCTTGTGGAACAGGCCGGAAAGCCTGTTCAGCGAGAATAGTGCAAGATGTGAGTAGAATTGGACTTACGCAGGACCTCTATATGTAGGGTGCGCGACAAACTTTGGAGAAATAGAAGCTAATTCACAAACATGAATAAAATTGCTCTACAAACCGGATTAAGCTAGCAATTCATAGCGGCGGATATCTGGAGGTCCAACAGCCAAACCGTCTAATTTTTGCACGGCGTCTTGAATGTGAGTTGAACCGAGATGTAGTTCGAGCAAATCTGCACTTTCCCACTCTTCAACGAAGGTAAAATCTGTGGGATCGGCTTGATTTTGCAGGAGTTCGTATTTGATGCAGCCTTTTTCTTTGCGAGTGGGTTCCATAATACTCAGCAGCAGTGATTTAAGTTCTGCTACTTTGTCAGGAAAGGCAGCGAGGCGGGCAACTACTCGCAAGGTTGTTTTGGACATAGGACAAAAAAGTCACAGATAGGACGATCGAATTTACCGATTTTACTTACCAAACTCAGCAAAACACGATTTCACTTAAAATAACCTAAAGAGGTCGATCGGTCAACGGCACTACAATTAGTCCAGGACGCGCTCATAGCTCAGAAACCCGCTTTCTTCCCAAATTCTTCGGTACTAACCGCCGAGCGTTGTATAAACCCGGTTTATTGATATATTTTGGTCAATACCGGAGAAACTCAATCTTTGGGATAAAATCGCTTGTTTTCTGTAGAATATTCCCAGGCGAGATCCTCCGGGTCTTTTTCGCGGCTCCACTGAGCAAACTCCGGCTTAAGTTTCCACTTGCCGATCGTAGTTGCGTGAACTTTGAATCTGCGGGAGAGTTCCGTTTGGGTAAAAGAGATTTTGGGCTTTTGAGGAGTCTTGGTTTGAGTAATGGGGAATAAATTTGGTTTTTTATCTTGTGCTTTTTCCCGATTTATGGGAGGCTCTTGAACAGCTATTGTCGCATTAAGTGTTTCGCTTGGAGTGACAGGTGGAGCTATTTGAAAATAATACAAAATTCCGCCTTGTTCTGTCACTTCAAAATCCGCTGCAAACTCAGAGGCTCGTTCGTCCAGATACTCTTGAACCTTTTCTCCGGGGAGTTTTGCATTCATCGCCAAATCCAAAGCCGTAACTCGCCCTTGATTTTCCTTGATTAACTTGTAGAAAACCGAGTCTAAATGAGCGAGTTTGTGTTTTTGTTGCTGCTGGTAGAGCCTCCAAGCCCAAGCAATGCCCGCTGTGGTGGCGATCGCCCAAAACATCGTTCCCGACTCGAAACTGGCAACCGCCGTCAAGGAAATAGGCAAAAGCAGGGTAAGATATCCCCAAATGCTTCCCTTCTTTAGGTTATTGCTGTTTTTGACCATAGTTCCCAAACAGGTACGTAGTTTAGCTTAGTAGAGCGTGTCCGAATGCCGCGAAAGTTTTTCGACAGTCGATATATCGGCTAATCGCTGACGCACTCTACGACAAAATCCCAGAATCTACTTTTTTTGCAACCGAGGGTTCATGTACTTTTTTCGCAAACAGATTACCATCCTGCTGATAGTTGTTGCTTGCTGTACGCTGACGATTAGTTGCAGCAATAGTCGAGCTGTCCAGTGTACTAAATTTACTGAAATTGTCAACAAAGGCAACGCTCTCCTTGATGTTAATAAAGACAGCAACGATCCTGCAACGACCGACAATTTAGCTAAAAATTTGAACCTGATAGCGAATGAACTTGAGGCTCTGCGAATAACAGATAAAACCCTCAAAGAAATTCAGGGGCCATCGGTTAAATCTTTCCATGAAATTAGTCAAGCACTCGGCGACATAAGCAAAAGTCTTCAGGCTGGAAATCTTGCTTCTACAAGTATAGAAGGTCGAGAGCAAATCCAAGCTGCTCA
Organism: Microcoleus sp. Pol14D4; assembly: GCF_036701245.1. Lineage (NCBI taxonomy): Bacteria > Bacillati > Cyanobacteriota > Cyanophyceae > Oscillatoriales > Microcoleaceae > Microcoleus > Microcoleus sp. Pol14D4. Next base: position 8,441 of record NZ_JAUBQM010000017.1, on the reverse strand, counting down.
AGCAGATATTATTAGAGCAGGCCAACAGGCCAATCAAGCAGCCGCAAATCAAGACGCTTTGACTAGCAAACTGATTAATTATTGTAAGAGCGATCGCTAAAGGCTAAGAGTTTTGAGTTTTGAGCTGGCCACGCGAACCCCAACAATCCACGGGGGTGAATGAATTTGAGGAATGCGTCGCCTTCACCTACTATCTACCCCTTTGCAATTACCCAATTTTTAGTGATGAATTTCTAGATTCAAAATATAGCGGCCGAGTTGTACTTTCTCCGACCACAACTCGTATTCTAACTGCAAGTGTCCGGGTTCCGGCTTTCCTGTCAGCGTCAAGTTGCGGGTGAAGTTGCGGAGTCGCAACTGTTCGGGAGTCGCCAGCGATTCGCCCTGAAGCCAATAACGGCTCAGGCCGTACATTCCTCGTTCCCAGCAGTGGCGGTAACTGTATTTGCCGTTTCCTTGCATAGTCATAATGACTCGATAGGGCGAAACTTCTAGCCAGAGCAACCGGGGTTTTGTAGTTGGGGGCAAAATTGTAACTGGCTCGGCTGATTCGTCGGAACAGTCGGAAAATTGGCGATCGATTATTGCTGGTTCGTGTAACAACAAGTGAAAGCGATCGCGGTCTTTTTGATAAAGCGTACCAGCGGTTTCAACAACTGACCACAATGGTAAATCTGTGGATACCAGCGATAAACTTACAGGCTTGCGGTGATGCGTCAGCATAAACAAAAGTGTAGGAGTTGTTGTGGATCGGGGGGTTTGAGATTTGAGATTTTAAGCTTTAGATTTTAGATTTTAGATTAGCTGGGTTCCAAATTCCGGAGCTTTTGCTTAAAAAAATGAAAAATCTACAACTCGCAATCGAAAATCTAAAATTGTTTAGTCACAATTGAATCATCTGGTCGATAACTGAGAGCTAGACATGAAATCTAAGCATATACACGGATAATATGGGTGAAATTAAAGTGAAATCCGTACTGCTGCGTCCGCACTCCTGTGTCCTCGATAACTGACAGCGGAGTCTCCGGGCGAGTTTAATCAGCTTTTAAGTTAACCGGACACATTGGGAAAACACCCGCAGGCCGTACAAACGACGACTGACTTAGGACTGGGAAAAAGGTAGGATAGCTAACACCATCCAATCCTAGTTTATCTCAATGCAAGCTGACATTATAACTACTACGCTTCTTGACAAAAGCCAAACTTTAAGCGTTCAAAAACCTGCCTCGGGCTTGTCACTGGTGGGGAGGATTCGAGTTCCGGGCGATAAGTCGATTTCTCACCGAGCTTTGATGTTGGGTGCGATCGCCCAAGGCGAAACTACAATTGAGGGACTACTGCTAGGAGAAGACCCCCGCAGTACCGCTAAATGTTTCTCGCTCTTGGGAGCAAAAGTTTCTGAACTCAACGCGGAACGGGTGACAGTCCGGGGCGTTGGAATTGGCGAGTTAGAGGAGCCTGTAGAAGTCTTGGATGCGGGTAATTCCGGCACGACGATGCGGCTGATGTTGGGAATTTTAGCCTCTCATCCGGGGCGTTTTTATGCAGTAACGGGTGACAGTTCTCTGCGATCGCGCCCGATGTCGCGCGTCATTAAACCGCTGCAACAAATGGGAGCGCAAATTTGGGGCCGAAAAAGTAATTCTTTAGCTCCTTTAGGGATACTAGGACAGCAGTTAAAACCGATTCACTACCATTCTCCGATCGCCTCGGCTCAAGTTAAATCTTGCATTTTGCTCGCCGGTTTGATGGCAAGCGGAGAAACTACAGTCACAGAACCCGCTCTGTCGCGGGATCACAGCGAGCGGATGCTGCGAGCGTTTGGAGCCCAATTGAGCGTCGATCCAGAAACTTGTAGCGTGACAGTCACTGGGCCGACACAACTGCAAGGGCAGAATGTGATTGTACCGGGGGATATTAGTTCGGCGGCATTTTGGCTAGTTGCTGGGGCGATCGTCCCGGGTTCGGAACTCGTAGTCGAAAATGTCGGCGTCAACCCAACTCGTACAGGCATTTTGGAAGCTTTGGAAATGATGGGGGCCGACATTGAACTGCAAAATCAGCGAGAGGCGGCCGGGGAACCGGTAGCGGATATTTTGGTTCGCAGTTCCGGCCAATTGCGGGGATGCACCATTGCTGGCGACTTAATACCCCGACTGATTGACGAAATCCCGATTTTGGCAGTAGCGGCGATCTTTGCGTCGGGTACTACAATAATTCGAGATGCGGCCGAGTTGCGGGTCAAAGAGAGCGATCGACTAGCCGTGACTGCTGCCGAACTCAACCGCATGGGAGCCCAAATTTCCGAGTTACCCGACGGTTTAGAAATTACCGGGGGAACTCCTTTGATCGGCGCGGATGTTGACAGCTACACCGACCACAGAATAGCGATGAGTTTGGCAATCGCAGCCCTCAACGCCACAGGTATTACTAACATTCACCGGGCAGAAGCCGCTGCCATTTCCTACCCCGACTTTACCGCCACTTTGCAACAAGTTTGCCATCCAAATTGAGATTGGGCATTGGACATTGGGCATTGGGCATTGGGCATTGGGCATTGGGCATTGGTTGCTGGTTACTTGTTATCGGTTATTGCTATATCACAAATAACAAATAACCACTAACAAATAACCACTAACAAATAACCACTAACTAATGACTAATGACCAATGACCAATGACTAATGACTTCCTCTAAGAATCTTTACCTACAACTTGTTCTTTTAAAGAATCAATTTCCGTTAACAACTCTTGGCGATTAGAAGCCTTGAGTAGATAGCGATAAACAAACCAACCCGTATACCCCATACCAATCAACTCAAAAATTGGAGCTACCAAAGGGACATCATTAAGAGCACCTAAAACTCCCAGCATTACCTTAATACTAATACCGCCGGCCAAAATTAAACCAATAGTTATGAGGGGCTTTTGGTAGTCAGCAAAAAAATTAGAGAGATAGGCTGGAAGTTCCGACAAAATTGTAATAACTTGGTCTTTAATATCTTGGAACTGGCCCGTCGTTGTTTCTGGGGTTGTCACTGTAGTCATGACCCCCGGTTTTTCCTCCACCAGATCTACTGTCACGACTTCAGTGATTGTTTGTGTCTCGTCAGAAAAGTTAGCTTGTGTCATTGAATACTTCCTCCGTTGTCAGGTAAAATTGCAGGCTGTGAATTGCTGCCAGTCTAATTCTCCGGCAATTAGCACAGCATCCGCGCTGCAGGGACTAATTGATGAGACTAAGGCAGAGTTTCACAAATTGCAAGCAAAAATAACGATATGACTCGATTTTAAACAATTGCCGCCGCTGCCAAATCGGTCTTTTGACTCATTTTTTCACTTGAGCGAGGTCGATTTGATTCGGGCAAGGGCGTCCTTGTTCAAAGTCGGTGATGTTGCCGATCGTGGTTTCGGCGATATTTTTCAAAGCTTCCTCGGTGAAAAAAGCTTGGTGCCCGGTAATCAGGACGTTTGGAAAAGTCAGCAAACGTTGAAAAACGTCGTCTTGGATGACGTGATTTGACAAATCTTCAAAAAACAAATCCGTCTCTTGTTCGTACACATCTAAGCCTAGGTAGCCAATTATACCAGACTTCAGTGCTTTGGTGACAGCTTTAGTGTCAATCAACTGACCGCGGCTGGTATTGATCAGCATCATCCCCGGTTTCATTTGCTCGATCGCCTCTGCACCGATCAAATGGTAAGTTTCCGGTATCAGCGGACAATGCAGACTGACAATATCAGAGGCGGCGAATAGTTCCGGGAGTGCGACGTATTCCATGCCTATGGCGAGGCAATCTGGGTTTTGGTAAACATCGTATCCCAGCAGGCGACACCCGAATCCGTGCAGAATTTGGGCAGTAATTGCGCCAATTCTCCCTGTTCCAACGATTCCCACCGTTTTGCCATGAAGGTCAAAACCCAACAGGCCATCTAAGGCGAAATTGCCTTCGCGGACGCGGTTGTAAGCCCGATGGATTCTGCGGTTGAGGGACAAAATCAGAGCGACTGCGTGTTCTGCCACTGCGTAGGGAGAATAAGCCGGAACTCGGAGGAGAGTTAGATCTAAATCCTTCGCTGCTGCTAAATCGACGTGATTGAATCCGGCAGATCTCAGGGCCAGCAAGCGGACGCCTTTTTCGGCAATGCTGAGCAGCGTTTTCGCGTCCAAAGAGTCGTTCACGAACGCGCAGACTGCAGGAAATCCAGCAGCCAAAACGCTGGTTTCGAGGTTCAGACGCGGTTCAAAAAAAACTAAATCGTGTTTGCCGCCGACATTCGCTGCTTCCAGAAATGTGCGATCGTAGGATTTGGTGCTGAATACGGCTACCTTCATGATTTTTGCCTGCAAACCCAGTAGTAATTGGAAATTCTTTTCAGATTAACTCTAAATTTTAGTAGAACGCCGTTGACCCAAACAACCCAGTTTCCACGATCAATATTGAGTTTCGCAACGAGGCCTCTCTCAAGAAACCAGATTTTTAGCCGTAAGGCAAGTCTTGCTTATTGTTTTGAATACAATTGCTTATACTGTATTAACGAGCGAGCGTTAATTCCTACTTTTGAGGAAAAAATCAGATGCCCAAAAAAATCAAAACTCAAATATATGAAATTTTAGAAAAATCCGAAACGGGCAATTTATACAGTTTAGCAGACGATATTTTTATAACTTGTTTAGTTGTAATCAACGTAGCAGCTTTTATTGCTTCTACTTCGCCCACATTGTCGCAAGAACAAAAGTTAATTTTGGAAAATATCGAAATTGTTTCATCCTTAGTATTTACAATTGAATATCTTTTGAGGCTGTGGGTGTGTACAGTCGATAGCAGATACACCCACCCGCTTTGGGGAAGATTGAGATACGGTCTTACACCGCTAAGTCTGATAGATTTAATTTCAATCCTACCCTTTTACTCATTGCTCTTATTTCCTAATTTAAGCTTCGTTAATTTAATTCGCCTGCTGCGCTTGTTGCGGTTGCTAAAAATGAGCCGCTATTCAGAATCACTTAGAACTCTTGGAGCAGTATTGTACGCTAAAAAAGAGGAGTTAATTGCCACTGCATTTGCAGTTTTTATTCTGTTAATATTTGCCTCTAGCGTCATGTATTTTGTTGAAAACGAGGCGCATCCAGAAACTTTTGCGAGCATCCCCGATGCAATGTGGTGGGGAGTTGTGACATTAACTACTGTCGGTTACGGTGATATTTATCCAATCACTCCTTTAGGGAAATTTTTAGGCGCAATATTAGCATTTTTGGGAATCGGTATTTTTGCGTTACCTGCGGGACTCATTGCTGCGGGTTTTTCCGAGGAAGTCCAAAGGAAAAAGCAGGAAAAAATGGCGGCAAATTTACAGCAATCTGCTAATTATCAATCGGTCAAAATGCTGGCGGAAATCGAGGTCGGGTTTCAACAAAACCAAAGTGCGATCGCGATTCACATCGAAAGTTCATCCGAGTTGATGAAAATGTGTGTTTTAACGGCGAAAGAGAAGTTAGGAAATGATTTTCAAAATGAAGAAATTATTCGCGATTTAGCCATTCATTTTTATAATGAAGCAGTTCGCAAATTCGAGCTTTAATTTCAGATATACATAGTCGGTGACGGTCCCCAATTTTTACCAGCTCTTGTGGTTATTTATCACTGCTCTATGTAAGGACTGATGACCAATACTTAATTACCAATCTGGTGGCAAATTGTAATATTCTAAAGTTGATTTATCTGCCAACAAATCTTTGGTTTGTCTGTCAATTTTTATCTCACCATCCGCCAAAACTAACGCCCTTTGAGTGGTTTTCCCGATCCAATTCAAATTGTGAGAAGCGATCAAAATTACCTCGATCGGCAATTGGGACAAAACTGACGCCAAGTGACGCCGCCACGAGGGATCTAGTCCATTAGTCGGCTCATCTAAGATCAAAATTGCCGGCTCTAATGCTAAAATTGCTGCCAAGGCTGCTAACCTCCTTTGACCTCCAGAAAGTTCGTGGGCAGAACGGTTGGCAAATTCTACTAAACCAAATTCGTCTAATAGCGCTAAAGCTCGATCGCGCGCAACTCCCGGTGGCACTCCGTAATTGCGCGGCCCGAACATGACATCCTCTAAAATAGTGGGCATAAATAGCTGGTCATTAGCGTCTTGAAAGCAAAATCCTATCTGCCTGCGCGCCTGCGATAAAGTCTTCGGTTCCAACTTTTTTCCCTGCACTCTAATCTCGCCCGCTTGAGGCATTTTTAATCCAATCAAGTTTTCGAGCAAAGTGCTTTTACCAGCACCTGTCAGGCCGAGGAGAGCAACTCTTTCTCCCGGTTGCAAAGTAAAAGAAATTCCCCGTAATATTGGTTTTTGTTGGGGATATCCGAATACTAAATTTTCTACTTCGATTGTTGGCACGGATTTTAGTTTACTCAATTTTTATTTGCCTCGATTTTAGGATTAAGAGTATTTAACCGCAGAGAGCACAGAGGCCGCAGAGAGGGGAAGGGAGAAGGCAAAAGGTAGAGGCATGAATTAATCAGTTACCAATTACCAATTGCCCCTTCTAAATTACCACTTACCATAAGAAGCTATTGTTAATCCGGCTGCCATTAAAATTGCTACTGTCAGCCAGAGTCGCTCTTTTGGTGTTGATTTTGAGTCAGCAGGTAAAGCTCCTTGATACCCGCGAATTAGCATAGCTGCATGAACTCTTTCTGCCCGATCGAGACTTCGCAAATAAAGCGCTCCGATCATGGAAGCACTGGCGTAGCGCAGCCATCCTCCCGTACCAGATAAGCCTCGCAGTTGTGCGGATCTTTTCATGCGGTTGACTTCGGCTAGCAAGATTTCTAAGTATTGTCCCGTTAAAAGTACAATGTCTTGCAAACCTGCTGGTAGGGGTAATCCTTTGAGAGCAATTCCGAAACTGTGGGGCGGCAAAGTTAGCAGAAAACTGTTCATGATTAGCAGGCAAATTAGGGAACGCAGCAACAGAAAACTGGCACGTTCCCAACCTTGGGGCAGCACTAATAAGGAGAGAAAAAGCAATTCTGCTCCCAACAGTTGCGCTAGGGTTCGCACCGGCGCCCTCAGCCAAAATGACCAAAAAAGTGCGATCGCCCCATAGATTCCCAGCCACAGCCAAGCGCCAGTCTTCATAAAACCTATGCCGATGACAATAATCAGAGACACTCGCAATCGAAAAGGTATCGCAAGTTTAGACATCTTTAGGTTTTACCAACTGAGCAATGCCAAAGGCCGCCCCGAAGCTGAAAGCAGACCCTAAAAGTCCAGCAATGCTAGTACCAATAGGCTGTTCTTCTAATCCTTTAACTGTGTAATCTGCTAAAGGAGTAGGATTTTCGATCGCCACAGCTTCTTTATCTTTAAAGCCGTGTTTTTCGGCTACCGATTCTAACCCGTCAGGCCAACTTGAAGCAAACAGCGAAAGCACCCCCGAAATTAATAAAACTCCGATTACTGGCACTACCCATTTCTGCAATTGTGGCTGTTGTCCCGGCAGTAAATCCGGCCGCACTTTGACGAGATAAGTTAAAACGCCACCTGTAATTACGCCTTCGCCAATCCCAATTAAAATATGTACGCCTACCATTGCTGGCAATGCGATATTGAGCGCTACTGTACCAGAAATTGCGAGTTCGATCGCCACGCAAATCGAAGCAGCCACAACGCTAAGGGCGGCGGCAATCCCTGCTGCTAGCGGCAAACGATTTCGGGAACCTCCCAACAGTTGCTGCAACGGCTGCAACAGCCACCAGCCCGCCCAAATTCCAACTAGCCCCATATTAAAAATATTGGCTCCCAAGGCGGTGATGCCCCCGTCGGCAAACAAGACGCTCTGAATTATAAAAACTGTGCTCATCGCTAAAGTTGCCGCCCAAGGGCTCCCCAGAACGACGGATGCGAGCGCCCCTCCCAACAAGTGGCCGCTGGTGCCGCCGGCTACGGGAAAGTTGATCATCTGGGCTGCAAACACGAAAGCTGTAGTTAAGCCCATGATTGGGGCTTGTCGAAGTCCAAGACTGGCGCGGGTTCGATTTAGAGCAACTGCAATTACTGCTGCACTTGCTATGCCGGTGGCAATGGCTACTGGGGGTGAAAGGAAACCATCAGGTATGTGCATCGATCTATCCCAAACGAGAGAACTTCCAACTCTTTAGTCAACTATTTTTTACAAAAATTTAAAACCCCCTCTGGGGGCATTAATGCGATCGAGCGATCGGGGGTTTTGCGGCGGGCGATCGCTTACTCGATATAGATTCGGGCTTCACAGCCAGAGTTTTGAGGATGAGAAATGTAACATTAAATAATCCTGAAGAATTATTCGGATATTTTACCGCCCCCCCACATTCAAGCTTTTTTACTGGGGGGGTGACAAAAAGGTCTACGAGATAGACTGTATAAGGGTTGCGGCCCGCATACCTTGTTGATAAAAGCGGC